>JBHHTZ010000497.1:0-3616 GCA_046753605.1 Anaerolineae bacterium | reverse complement strand
ACTTTATGTTCTACAGAAAAGGGACGGCGCCGGATACGGAGCACCTAAATAAGTAGAGTGCCGTCTCTTATTTCGGTGAGGGTTTATGGGCGCCGAAAGAAATCGTTACTACGCAGCCGCTCCCGCCGGATCCCTTCGGCAGGCTCAGGACAGGCGCCAGATCCGGCGGGAGCGGTTGAGTAGCAACGTCAGGTAGGACCAGCGGTCAACTTATAGCCCCGGCCGCGCACGGTGAGTAGCAAGGTGGGGTGGGAGGGGTCCGGCTCGATCTTGGTGCGCAGGCGCTTGATCAGGCTTTCAATCTGATAGTCGTAGACTGCGCCGACACACTCCGGCCATACGGCGCGCACGATTTCATCCTTGCTGCACACCGCCCCCCGACGAGACCAGAGGAGAGAGAGCAAGGCATACTGCTTGGGGGATAGGGACACGGGCCGGCGATCCACCCACACCTCCCCGGTGAACTCATCCACAACAAGCTGGGGAAAGCGCGATTGATCGAGCGTGGCGTCGGGGTCGCGGAAGGTGAAGTGTGCGCCGGCAATCTCGATCACGTCACCATCGCGCAGGCGCGTTGGAACGGCCACCGGCTGGCCGTTGAGCCGTGTGCCGTTCGTACTCTCCAGGTCCCGCAAAGTGACACCTTCTTCCCCGGGCCGCAACTCGGCATGGCGGCGGGACGCGCGCGGATCAGGAATTACCACGTCACAGCCGGCATCTCGGCCGAACAGCGTGACCTCGTTGCAGAGGGGGGTCCTACGGCCCAGAGGATCAACCAGGAAGGCAGTTTCGGTCTCGTTCATGCCCGTTCACGGCTGCCGATACACCAGGCTCAGCCGGGGGCGCAGGTCGGGGTCGTCGTACTCGGCGGTGTACACCCACAGGTGGGCCATGCCGAAGCTGTCGTCGGTCATGCGCAGCATGACGCCGTAGTTGGGCTGGCCGGCCAGCCAGCCTTGCACGGCCGAAGTGACGTCCAGGTCCAGCCAGCCTTCGTTGTGAAGCAACTCATCCAACTTCAGCGTGAAGAAAGGCGCCGGCTCGCAGTCCACGCCGACCTGCAACCCGGGGCTGGCCCAGGGGCTGACGTAGGTCGCAGTGGTCGGATCCCAGTCGCGCAATATCCGATAAACGGCCACGGTCGCGTAGCGGTTCTCCTCGCCCCAGGGCGCAGTGTAGAGCGAAAGCGTGGCCGTCAACACGTCAGTAGCCGCCGGCATCTCGGGCAGAATCAACTGGTAGGCAATGCGGTCGGGGGTGCTGGGACCCTGGAGGTGCACCTTGGGGTCCTCCACAGCGGCTCGATCGGGGAGGTCAGGATCGAGCCAGGCGCCGCGAATGGCCGGCGCACCCTGCAGGATGAGCGTCTGCACCACCGGCGTGGCCTCCGCTGCAACGGCACCCCCGAAACGGCCAGCCGGCAGCCAGCCGACATACAACGCCAGGAGGCCACCGAGCAGCAAGACCACCACGGCAGCCGCCGCAGCAAGCACTGGAACACGCGAGCGGGGCTGGGCCGGCTGTGTCAGGCTCCGGCGCAGGTCGGCAGCAAAGGCGGCCGCGCTGGGGTAACGATCGGCCGGGTTCTTGGCCAGGGCGCGCAGGATTACCGCCTCCACAGCCGGCGGCAGGTCCGGGCGCAGGGATCGGGGGCGAGGCGGCGGTGTGTGGACGTGGTGCAGAACCACGGCGTAGGGGGATTCGGCCTGGAAAGGTGGCCGGCCGGTGACCAGTTCGAAGAGCACGGCTCCCAGCGCGTAGACGTCGCTGCGAGCGTCGGCCGGCTTGCCCTCGCCCTGCTCAGGCGCCATGTAGGCCGGCGTGCCCAGGGTGGCGCCGCTGGCGGTGTCCACCGTGGCCTCCACCATGCGCGCCACGCCGAAGTCGGTGATGGCCGGCTGTTCCGGATCGCCGGCTTGTAGCAGCACGTTGGGCGGCTTAACATCGCGATGCACCACCCCCTGGCGATGGGCGTGATCGAGGGCATCGGCCAGACGGGCAACCAGGTTCACAGCCTCGGCTACAGGGAGGGTGTGGTCTTCCTGCTCGCGCAGGTATGCCTTGAGAGAGGGACCGTCGATGAGGGGCATGACCACATAGTGAAGGTCTCCCTCACACCCGTGGTCCAGAATAGACACGATGCCGGGGTGATCGAGGCCGGCGGCGGCCCGGGCTTCGCGCTCGAATCGGATGGTGAATTCAGGGTCGGCAGTGAGGTGGGAGTGGAGAACCTTGACTGCGACCTCGCCGTCGGTGTCGAGGTCGCGGGCGCGATAGACCTGCGCCATCGCCCCCTGGCCGAGCAGTTCCAGGAGGTGATAGTGGCCGAGCGTCTTGCCAACCAGGTCAGTCATGCAAGCCTTCCAAACCGGTGAGGCGACAGGGGTATTTGGTATGCCTCGATCAACGCGGACTCAGGGGTGAGAGCCTTATTCTACAATATACATTATACCATTGCCAGGTTGGTTTTTCAAGACTCAGGCACTTGATGTTTGCCCATAACTCCAGTATAAAGTTGAGCCTATGGCCAAAGTGTTGTTCCGATGCCCTGTTCTGCTTGATCTCAGCCCTACTCGAGCGGCCCTATTGCTTGACGAAATGACTTATGAGCTAGTACCAGGGAATGCTATTGACTTGCACTCGTCTTGACCGTATAATTATGGATGAAAGACAAACTGCCTCGCACAATCCGCAACCAGACAGAGACGGGCCACAACCTGCCTGAGCAGTTACCAGAAAGAAATCAATTCATCACAGTGAACGGCGGTTGCCCTGATGTCAATGGAATGTCTAAATGGTTGTTCTGTCCCTATGAAAAGTGTCCGGGTAGCCCGGATTTTCTACCGCGCTGGCGAGCCGATCGTGATCCGTGATCTGGAAATGTACGTTTGCCCCGAATGTGGCTGCGAGTCAATGCCACTGAGGTCCGCTCGAATCGTTGAAAACGCACTGAATGGCCGAATGGAACCGATCGGGCAGTTTTCCGCACCCCTGTTTCAACCTGCACAGCCGGCCTAGCACGCGTGGCTACATTGCTGGAGGTGTCCCCAGCAGGCAGCCGTATCCTCGTGAATCTCTTAGCCCACGACCTCGGAGGTCTTCACAGACCCCGAGGCCCCTTCACAGCGCCACCAAGAACCGTTGGATTTCATCCGCAGTGTAGCGGTACACTACCTGGCTGGTAACCGTCCAGCGAAGCTTCGCCTCAAGCCGACGAGCGATCAGCAGCAACTTCTCACACGGATGGGAAAAAACACGGATAAAAACAGAGAAAGTCAGATCCTATCCGTGTTTCTTTCTATCCGTGAGGAAAACTTGTTCTGTTTGTTAAGAATTCCCTGCCTCAAGGAGTTCAGGGGGATCGAGGCTAGCCCCTCGTCAAGCTCAGGATGAGCATCCCGAGTAGGCCGAGACGAAGTCGAGGCCGTATCGAGGGGTGCGGGTCAGCAAGGTCCCCTCGCGTGGGCCGCACCCCTCGATACGCTGCTTCACGTCGTTCGCAGCTACTCGGGATGCTCCATGAGTTACCCTGTGAACGCCTACCTAACTCGAACACACCCGCCTACCACGGCTGGCGCCAGTTGCCGGCCACCAGGGGCAGGTAGACCACACAGCC
>JBHHTZ010000496.1:0-3629 GCA_046753605.1 Anaerolineae bacterium | reverse complement strand
GTCAGAGATCCTGACCTGGGCGATCCCGACCGTGACCTGTCCGTTTTCCGCCGACACGCTGATCGGAAACAGCACCCCGTTATCATCGCCATAAAACTCTGGGACCTCCACGACCAGCGTGCTGGTGGTTCCGGGATCAGGTCCCCCGACCACGGTCCATGCGATATTGGCGAGGTTGAGCGGGGATCCCTCCCCTGCGCTCAGCCCATCCATCGAGAGCACGGCGAAGTTCACCGCATCTGGCACGCCATCCTCGTCGCGATCGAACTCCTGGTTGGGCACTGTGACGCTGAACGCGGGGTTGCGCTGAAATCCGGCGACCTGGAGCACGGCTGGATCGTAGCCGACTACGACCCTCGCCGTAGCAAGGTCCTGTACGTAGGCCACCTCGACCGGCAGTGTGATAGGGCTCCCGACTTGCAGAATCGCCCCACTGCCGGCGCGAACCACGGCCTGGCCGAAGGTCTCGTTTGTTATGCCAACCGTCCTGGCGACGCGGGATGCCGACTCCTCTGGTGCTGACAGAGCAATCGGGATCATGGCCGATGCCAACAGCAGAGACGCCAGGCCAATCTTCAGCACTGGCTGCGCGAGACTACGCAGCGACCAACAGCGCCTTTGGTTCAACATGGAGCTCGTCGCCTGTTAGAGGCCAAGAACCTGCGCCCCCCCTCTTCGGGCAGATGGCCACTCCTACAACGGACCTTTGTCCCTGCATTATTGCTCTTCCCTGATGTCGTAGGCTCTTCGAGATTCGCCAGGGTGTGGGTCTCCCTGTTTCCGTAAGAAAGTTAACAGACTTTCCAGGTCGGGGAAGTCTTTGCGTTCGCCGGTGGCAATGTCTACCGCAACAGCACGACAGCCGGCTACTCCGCCGCGCCTGGTCTCCCAGATACGAATCAAGTAAGCTCGATACGGGACGTATTTCTCCATGCGTTTTTCCCAGAGACACTACAACGGATCTGGAATATAACGGATTGGTGCATGTATAATCCGTTCCATTCCCAATCCGTTGTAGCGTCCTTGCGCAGAACGCTCAGCGACGCTATAATAATGAATAGGCACATCCAATCGCAGTATAACACACCAGCGTGACTCAGGCGTGACATGAACGTGGCCGGCAACCCTGCTCTTGAAACCCATCCAGTCCAGGCCGACTCCTCCGCCTCACCGTCAGCGCGGTTGGTCATGTCCCTCCTTGGTCCTCCCCAGGTGATGGTGCACGGGGAGAGCGTGATCGGGCCGGAATCTCAGAAGAAGCTGGCACTGCTGGCCTACCTGGCCCTGGAAGCGCATCGTCCGCATTTAAGAAGCGCCCTGGCTGCACTGTTTTGGCCGGACCGGCCCGAAAAGCAAGCCCTGCAAGACCTGCGCCAGACGTTGGCCCGCGTGCGCCGTGCCATCGACGATCGGGAAGCCAACCCGGCCCACCTGATCACCGACTCACAGACGATCCAGTTCAACCCCCACAGTGACTATTGGCTGGATGTGGCGGCGTTCCAGCGTCTTCTGGCCAGCACGCAGCGCCATCCCCACCGCCGGCTGGATGCTTGCCCCACCTGCGTCTCACATCTCAGCCAGGCGAGCGAGCTTTACCGGGGAGACTTCCTGGCGGAGGTTTATGTGTCGGGGAGCTCAGCCTTTGACGAATGGCTGTCGATCCAGCGGGAACAACTGCGGCTGCAAGCCTGCACAGCGCTCCAGGCACTGGCCGGCGCTTACCTGGCACGCGGGTCTGCTGAGCGAGCAGCCCACTACGCTCGCCGGCTGCTGTACCTTGACCCCTGGAATGAAGCGGTCCACCGGCTTCTGCTGCGCGCCCTGGCGCTGAGCGAGGGACGCAGCGCCGCCCTGTGGCATTTCGAGACGCTCCGCCAGGTGCTGGCCGAGGAACTGCGCGTCGAGCCGGAGGATGCAACCCTGGCCCTGGTGCAGCAGATCTGCGCCGGCACGCTGCAGGATGCGCAGCCTCGCGCCGCGACCGCGCACCTCCCAACGCCGGCCACCCCTTTTGTCGGGCGGGACAGGGAACGCAAGCAGATCAGCGACTACCTGGCCAGTCGTGATCAGCGGCTGATCACGCTGTACGGCCCCGGCGGCAGCGGCAAGACGCGCCTGGCACTGGAGATCGCGGCTGAGCAGGCTCCGCTGTGGCAGGCTGGCGTGTGGTTCGTCCCTCTGGCCGGCGTTCCGGCTGCCGATCAACTGGTTGAGGCCCTGGCGATTGCCCTGGAACTGGGGACGACGGATGGACCTGTAAAACCTGAGCAACTGATCGACTTCTTGCGACCGAAGGAGTCGCTACTGATCCTCGATAGCTTTGAGCACCTGGTGGCCCCCCCTCAGTCCCCCCCGATCTCGGGGGGGAGGGAAGGGGGGGCAGGGTTGCTCCGGGACATTCTGCGCTGGGCGCCGGAGGTCAGACTGCTGGTCACATCGCGAGCGCGTCTGGGAGTGCGGGGCGAATGGGCGGTGCGACTCGACGGGCTAGACGTGCCACCCGGACCCCATCCCTCCCCCGCCCAGGTGGAGGGAGCGAGCGCGGTGCGCCTCTTCGTGAACAGCGCCCGTCGGGTGAAGCCGGACTTCGCGCTCTCGCCCGAGCGTCTGCCGGCAGTCGTTCGCATCTGTCAGTTGGTGGCCGGCCTGCCGTTGGGCATCGAACTGGCGGCGGCCTGGGTGCGGATGTTCTCCTGCCAACGGATTGCTGACGAGATCGAACGCAGCCCGGACTTTCTCAGCAATCCGGGGGGCGGCAATCCGGGCCGGCAACACAGCCTGCGGGCGACCTTCGAGTATTCTTACAGCCTGCTCTCAGAACGAGAACAGGCGCTGTTCCGCAAGCTATCCGTGTTTCGAGGTGGATTCACAGCGGAAGCCGCACAGCAGGTCGCGGACGCCGGCCCGTCTGGACTGGCCTCTCTGCTGGACAAATCCCTGCTCCAGACTTCCCCCTCCAGGCGATTAGGTGTGCACCTTACTTTGCAGGAATATGCGACCGAGAAGCTCATGGCAATGCCCGAGGAAGAGCGGTGGGCGCGGGAGCGACACTGCCGCGTCTACCTCCCATTCGTTCAGGAGAGAGAGGAAGCCCTCACCGGAGAGCGCTCAAAAGAGGCGCTGGAGGAAATCGACGTCGACTTGGGGAATGTGCGGGCCGCGTGGCGCTGGGCGCTGGCCCAGGGCAAGATTCGAGAGATTAAGGCCGGCATAGATGGCCTGGCTCGGTTCTACGATCTCAGGGGGCTTTATCGGGAGGCAGAGGCAGCTTTCGGAAGCGCGGCCGACTCCATGCTGGCGCCCGCCCAGGGGGAGCTCGAGGCACAGCGTGTAGCTTGCCGATTGCTCCTTGAGCAGGCTCGCTTCTTGCTGCTCCAGGCGCTTCATGCGCGGGCAATCCAGGTTGCCCAGGCTGCCATTGATCTGGCACAAACAGTCCAGGAGCAAACATGGGAAGCCAGGGGTGTCTTTCTCTGGGGAGACGCCCTCTTCCGCCAGGGAGATTATGAAATGGCTCGGCTCCAACTTGAGCGCGCCCTGGCCCTGGTTCAGGCGACGGGAGACGGCGCTGCGCAAGAGTTGACCCCAGCAGCGCGCGAGACTGAGCCGCCAGGGCTGGGTCCTGAGCG
>JBHHTZ010000495.1:0-3657 GCA_046753605.1 Anaerolineae bacterium | reverse complement strand
AACGTAATCTAACAATGTCGAGCTAACCACCCAGCCATCCAGCCATCTAACGATCTAACCACGGAGACATACCATGCAAGTCGGCATCGGACTACCCAACACCATACCAGGCACAGCCGGCGACCTCATCCTCGAATGGGCGCGCCGGGCCGAGGAGGGGCCGTTCTCCAGCCTGGGCGTCCTGGACCGGATCGTGTACGATTGCTATGAGCCGCTGACGACCCTGGCAGCCGTCGCCGGCGTCACCCGGCGTGTGCGGCTGGTCACCATGGTCGTGATCGGCCCGCTGCGCAACACCGCCCTGCTGGCCAAAGCCGCCGCCACCCTCGATGCGCTGTCCGGTGGCCGGCTGACCCTGGGGCTGGCCGTGGGTGCCCGAACGGAGGACTACGACGCCGCCGGCGTGGATCCGCGTGGGCGTGGCCGGCGCCTGTCGGAGCAACTGGCTGCCCTGCGAGACTACTGGGAGGACGAGACTGTCGGCCCCCGGCCGGCGCAACCCGGCGGCCCGGAACTGCTGGTGGGCGGCCTCAGCGATCTGGCCTTCGCTCGCGTGGCGCGCTATGCCGACGGCTACGTCCACGGGGGCGGTCCGCCAAGAGCTTTTGCCCGCGCTGCTGAGAAGGCTCGCGCCGCCTGGGCGGATGCCGGACGTCCGGGCCGGCCCCGCCTGTGGGCGCAGGGCTACTTCGCCCTCGGCGACGAGGCGTCCGAGGCCGGCCGGCAATACCTGCTGGACTACTACGCCTTCACCGGCCCCTTCGCCGAGAAGGTGGCGGACGGCCTGCTCACCACCCCCCAGGCCATCGTCCAGTTCATTCGGGGCTACGCCGAGGCCGGCTGCGACGAGCTGGTCCTGCTGCCCACCGTCGCCAACATCGAGCAGCTTGACCGTCTGGCAGAGATTGTCGTTGGACCGGGCAGCACCTGACCCCTAAGCGCAGCAAGCATGCTCCGATACGCAATTCATGCTCAGTGTGGTATCATTAATGTGATGGCGAAAGGTACTATGACACTGTGGGTCTTCTTCAAGACATTCAAGCAGAAGTTCGTCGAGCTGGGCTCAGCCTTACTCTGCATGCTCAGCAACAGATGACCTCTCGACGCATCGCGGTAGGAGAGGCGAGAGAAGCATTGCTTTCTGCAGATGCCGAAGTGATTGAGGATTACCCAGGTGACCCCCGTGGTCCCAGTTGTCTGGTCTACGGGCAAGCCGGTGGCCGCGTGCTGCATGTGCATGTAAGCCATCCCCCTGGTATCGTCGTCATCACGATGTATGAGCCTGACCCCGACAAATGGGAAGTGGATCTTAGGACACGAAAGTGAGGGCCTAGCATGGCAATGTGCCCAAGATGTAAGAGTGAGGCGCTGGAACCGCGCACGATCAGATACACACAAGAGTACAAAGGCCGACTTTACATTATTGAGAATGTACCCGCCCACGTCTGTATGCAGTGTGGCGAAGTCATTCTCTCGGAAGCTGTCGCTGAGAAGATTCAGCGACTTGTCTGGTCCGGCGCTGAGCCCGAGCGCACAGAGCAAGTGCCAGTCTATGCCGTGGCATGAGTAACGAGGGTCGCAAAGCGCAGAGAAGCTGAGAGAACTTTGTGAGAATCATCATCATTGGCGGAGGGCCGGCCGGGCTGTACGCCGGCCTGTTGCTGAAAAAAGTGGACCCAAGTCACGACATCATCGTCTTCGAGCGGAATCCGCCCGGGGCGACGTACGGCTGGGGGGTTGTCTTCTCGGATCGGACTCTGGCGTCCTTCCGCGAGGCAGACTACAAGAGCTACGCCGAGATCACGGACAGCTTTGTGATCTGGGACGCCATTGATGTCCACTATCGCGGAGAACGCATCCGGTGCGGCGGCCATGTCTTTGCCGGCCTGCGGCGCACTCGCCTGCTTGAGATTCTGCAGCGGCGCTGTGAGGAGTTGGGGGTGCAGTTGCAGTTCGAGACCCAGGTCACGGATCTATCCGCGGTCGAAGATTTCGACCTGCTCATCGGTGCTGATGGGATCAACAGCGTGGTCCGCGAAACTTATGCCCACGTCTTCAAGCCGGGTCTGGAAGCCGGCAAGGCGAAGTACATCTGGCTCGGCACCCACAAGCCATTCGACTCCTTCACCTTCATCTTTCGGGAAAACGAGCACGGACTCTTCCAGGCTCACGTCTATCCCTTCGATGGCTACACCAGCACCTTCATCGTCGAGTGCGACGAAGCGAGCTGGCGGCAGGCCGGCCTGGATCAGGCAGACGAGGCGGCGAGCATCGCCTACTGCGAGGACCTCTTCGCGGATCAGCTCGGCGGCCACGGCTTGATGTCCAACAAGTCCCGCTGGATCAACTTCATCACTGTCCGCAACAAGACGTGGCGACATGAGAACATCGTCCTGCTGGGCGACTCAGCACACACAGCCCATTTCTCCATCGGGTCGGGGACCAAGCTGGCCATGGAGGACGCCATCACCCTGGCCAACGCCTTTGAGCGGCACGACGACGTGGAAACGGCCCTCAACGACTACGAACTGGAGCGCCGGCCACGGGTCGAGGCGCTCCAGGCAGCGGCCCGCGAAAGCCGGACCTACTTCGAGAACGTGCGGCGCTACCTCCACCTTGATCCCATGCAGTTCACTTTCCACCTGCTCACCCGCAGCGGCCGTCTCTCGTACGGCAACCTCCGCCTCCGCGACCCCTACTACGTCGATAACGTCGATCGCTGGTTCGCTGCAACAGCCGCCGACCGTCAATCCGACCAAGGGGGAAAGGGAAAAAGGGAAAAAGGGAAAAAGGGAGAACTCACCCCCGCTTCTCCGCCCCTCCACACCCCCAGGCTGGTTGCGCCCTCGCCCATGCTCACAGCGCTCAGTCTCCGTGAGATGACTCTGCTGAACCGCGTCGCTCTGGCGGCTTCGCCCACGTATTCGGCTGACGATGGTCTGCCTGGTGATGGACACAGGGATCAGCTCAGCCGGCTGGCTCTGTCGGGCGCTGCCCTGATCCTGACAGAGCCAATGGCTGTGTCACCTGAAGGGCGCATCACGCCTGGGTGCGCCGGCCTGTACTGCCCCGAACACATGGAGGCGTGGGTGCAGATTGTCGAGGCCGTGCACGCCGATTCATCGGCTCGCGTCGCCATCCAGTTGAACCACGCCGGCCGGCGAGGCTCCACCCATCCGCGCACCAGAGGGCTGGACCGTCCGCTGAGAGACGGTGACTGGCCGCTGATCGCGCCATCGCCGCTCCCCTACACGCCCCGGAACCAGGCCCCGAAAGAGATGGACCGCGCCGACATGGACAAGGTGCGCGACGATTTTGTCGGTGCGGCCAAGATGGCGGACGAGGCCGGCTTCGACATGCTCCAGTTGCACTTCGCCCACGGCTACCTGTTGGCCAGCTTCATCTCCTCCCTGACCAACCAGCGTGATGACGAGTACGGCGGCCCGCTGGAGAACCGCATGCGCTTCCCGCTGGAGGTTCTTGACGCCGTGCGCGCAGTGTGGCCGGCGGAGAAGCCCATCGCCGTCGCCCTCACCGCCACCGACTGGGCCCGAGGTGGCCTTGGCCTCGACGACGCGGTGGCTGTCGCCGGCATGCTCAAAGCCCACGGCTGCGACCTGGTCCAGGTGCTGGCCGGCCAGACCATGGCTCACGACA
>JBHHTZ010000494.1:0-3673 GCA_046753605.1 Anaerolineae bacterium | reverse complement strand
GCCTGGCCCGGCTCAAAATACATGTCGGCGTCCAGGTGCAAGATCCAGTCGCCGGTGGCGTGGCGCAGCGCCTCATTCTTGGCGGCCGAGAAGTCATCCCGCCAGGGAAACTCGATCACCCGCGCGCCATAGCTCCGAGCGATCTCCATCGTGCGATCCGTGGACCCGGTATCCACCAGGACGATCTCGTCCACCGCCTCGCCAACAGAATCCAGCAGGCGCGGCAGGTGGGCCTCCTCGTCCCGCGCAATCAGGCACAGGGAGATAGTGTCGATTGCGGATTGCGGAATCCCAAATCTGAAATCTGAAATCTGAAATCCCAAATCTGAAATGGGGAGTGCCTGGCGTGCCTCCAGTTCGCGCTGGGCTCGCTCCAGGTTGGACTTAGTTTCCGGGCTGTTGGGATTGAGGGCCAGGGAGCGTTGGAAGTACTCAATGGCCTGGTCCAGGTTGCCCAGGGAGGCGGAGATGGCGCCGAGGTTGCTGAGCGCGCCATCGTGGCGCGGTTCGATGTCCAGCGCCTGACGGCAGGCAGTCAGTGCCTCGTGGAAGCGTCGCTGCAGGTAGTAGCAAACGCCCAGGTCGTTGTGGGCGTCGGCGAAGCGGGGAGCTATCTCGATAGTGCGCTGGAAGGCCGCCTCGGCCTCGGCCAGCCGGCCGGCCTCCTGCAGGGCCAGTCCCTCCTGGTACGCCTGCACTGCCCCTGAGTCGGGGCCAGCTTCGGCCGGCGGCCGGCGGGCTCGAGAGTGGCGCTGTGGGGGCCGGCGCTTGTTGTTCTTTTTCTTTTTATTTGATCGCCTGGACATAGGGGAGTAGCCTCTATAGAAACGACCGGAGCCCGAAGCCGAAATTTGGAATACGCAATACGCTCTACGCATCGCGTGTCCAGTATATCACACCTCTCCTGCTGCTGTCAGTAAAAGCTGTGTAACAGCCTCATAATTATCTATCGGTCGGACATGCCACTTGCTTGAGCGCAATGGTACATTTTCAAGAAGTAGGGTTACTACTCAGCCACCCTTGCGAAGGTTACGGACGGCCTTGCCAATAGAGCGATTCTCGGCTTGCGAGGACACTGCCGGCCCAGAATTGCCTCGAGAACCTTCGCAAGGGTTCGCATGCCTGAGTAGTAACGAAGTAGGGGAGAGGCAAGTCGGATTGATGGTGTCGAAGCGACAAAACTTGCTCTCCGACTTGCCTCGCCCCTACCCCACCACGAATTATTGAGAGGGGCTGTGGGCCAGAGGCGCGGGCCGCTGACTCACTCCAGGCAAAACAACTCGACGGGGGTGCTCAGGGGATAAATGAGCGGGGTGCTCTAATCCCAGTAATCGGTGAACGATTGCTGGACCGGGTCAATCTCAAGCCTGTCCTGGACGGCCCGGATGCGGTATCGATCGGTTTGGCGCTGCGAGGCTATTACCAACTCGTAGGTACCGGGCGACAGCGAGACCATGGAGTGGACATAGCGCGCCGGCCCCTCTCTGCCGAAACAGGTCTTTGGAGGAACCACCCCATCGATCTTTACCTCGATGCGGCGCCCGGTCTGCCGGAAATCGGTTCGCAAGTCGTAATTAAGACAGGGGAAGACCTCCGTGGTCCACATAGATAGCTTCACCTCCCCATCCTGCTCGATGGCAAAGATGACACTGGAGCGCAGCGGGATCACGTCTTTGTCGCCGGTCTGTCTGCTACATCCCAGCAGCAGGCTACCAACGATAACTATGATCAAAGACATACGCGACAACATGTTGTACCTCCCCAAATACCCCTCCGCAATGTCCAGCAGGGAAACTGTATACCCAGGTGGGCATCACGTCAAGTCTGGAACTCGTTCGGCGAAGGTCTCACAACCGAGCCGGGCGGGGGCGGTCAGGAGACCTTGTCCAGCGGGAGTAGGGCAAGTTGCCAACTTGCCTTGCCAGGTGCAATTTACCAAATTGCGCTACGAGTGACAAAACGTAGGGCAAGTTGCCAACTTGCCTTGCCAGGCGCAATTTACCAAATTGCGCTACGAGTGCTACGAGTAGCCGAAACGATGACTGACGCCGAAACACCCAATACGGCAACCCAGGCTAAAGTTCCTGGCCAGCTTGCCGATAACATAGGCAGAGGCAAAAAACAGCAGCCCCGAATCGGTAGTCGCAGGGTTTCCAGAAAGTGCAACGGACGACCTCAGCAACAACCGTCAGGAGGCGCACAGCCGCGCGGAAGGCCTTGCCAATCGTAGCCAGGACACAGACAAACCCGGTAATCCCACGTCCTTAACCAGGAGGTACGAAATGCCACAAATAGATTTCTCGCGTATCCGCAGTAACATCGCAGCGCTCAACTCGCTGAACTCCCTGAACATGGTGAACAACCGAATGGCTATCGCCCAGACGCGGCTGGCCACCGGCAAGCGCATCAACAGCGCGGCCGACGACCCCGCCGGCCTGCGTATCGCCGTCAAATTCGACGCCCGTAATGAGGGCCTCAAGGTGGCCCTGGGCAACATCTCCGACGCCCAGAACCTGCTCTCCACCGCTGAGAGCGGCCTCAGCAAGATCAGCGACCTGCTGATCCAGATCCGGTCCAAGGCAGAAGAGGCTGTCTCGGACTCCGTGGGCAGCACAGGGCGTACATCCATCGGCAACGAGATCCAGGACTTCCTGAATGAGATCAACGACATCGTCGCCCGAAACAAGTTCAACGGGACAAATCTGATCGACGGCAGCGCCAGCTTGATCTTCCAGACCGGCTCAGATAGCAGCGAAACCACGAGCCTCACCATGAGCCAGAACCACACGGCGTCAGCTCTGAGCCTCACGTTGACTACGCCCACCGGCAACTCAGCGGTGTTGTCCAGTACTACCAGCTTTGTCACCGGCTATGGCGCCGGCAGTGTAGCTTCGGGCAATAGCGAGCTGGGAGCGGGCAAGTACACCGTCGAGGTGGTGGACGACGGCACGAACAAGAAGTTCCGTGTGCTGGATGCCAGTGGCAGCGCCGTATCCATCTCCGGCTCGTCGGCGGGCACGGGGTCTCTGACCAGCGACTTCATCACTGCGGTCACAGGTGGCAGCTATGACACCGGTCGCGGTCTGACGATCACCTTCAGCTCCACAGCCGCCGCCGGCACTGCCGATGCCCTGTACGCACCCCGGTCTGGCGGCCTGGTCTCCAGTTCGGCCCTGGCCACGGCCTACATGTCTACGGTGGACACTGCCATCACTACCGTGTCCGGCAGCCTGGCCACCATCGGCGGTCTGGCCGCCCGCCTGAACTTCAAGACGGAGGACCTGTCCAACGCCCAGATCAACACCGAGGCCAGTTATAACCGGATCATGAACGCCGACATGGCGGCCGAGCAGGTCAACGCCACCAAGTACACCATCCTGCAACAGACCTCGATCGCCATGTTGGCCCAGGCCAACGCCGCACCGCAAGGGATACTGTCGCTCTTCCGGTAGGTGAGGTACGAGGAATAGGCGCATCACGTCTCAGCCAGAGGAGACCGTCCACAACGGTCTCCTCTTTCCTCGTTTGGCCCTTGTTTGGCCCTTGTGTTCGGCCAGGCTTCGTCCTGAGGCTCAGCCCGAAGGGTCTCCCGACCGCCGCCGGGCCAGGCTCGGTCAGAGACCTTCGCCTAACGAAGAACTCCTTCCACTTTCCACTTTCCACTTTCCACTTT
>JBHHTZ010000493.1:0-3675 GCA_046753605.1 Anaerolineae bacterium | reverse complement strand
GGGTGAGAAAGTCGCAAGACCCTAAAGGTTTCACAAACCTTTAGGGTCTCACTAGACAGCAACTACTGTATGATGTTCAGAGGTATGGGCACGAAGGTGAGGATGAAGAGGATGATGATCGCGATGGCGATGGCGCGACCGGTGCTCCCAAGATGCGTGATGTCGTTCAGCGGCACGGCGTGGTAGCGACCGAAGAGAAAGAGCAACGCGGCCCACAGCAGCCAGCCGTTCCAGATGAAGCTCATCAAAAGCATCAGGCCGATGATGGGCCAGGTGAGGCGCTTTGCCCTCTCGCCAGTCAGCGCGTAGATGATGTGACCGCCGTCCAGCGTCCCAACGGGCAGCAGGTTCAGGCCCGTCACCAGCAGGCCGGCCCAGCCGGCGAAAGCGACCGGGTGCAAGAACACGTCCAGCCCCCCACCCGGCAGGAGTTTCCCAAAGACGAGGAACTTGAGACCGGCATAGAGCAAAGAGTTGCCTTCCATCATGTAGTTGCCGGGCGGGAGCGGCTGGACCTCGGATAACACCAGGCCGATGATGAGAATCGGGACTGCCAGGACAAAGCCGGCGATGGGACCGGCGGCCGCAATAGCCAGCAGTTGGCGGCGGTTGGCCGGCGGCGCCTTCATGTTGATCACCGCACCCAGGGTGCCAAACGGACCGAACGGCAGGGGGATGAAGTACGGCAGGCTGACGGCGACGCGATAGTGGCGCGCGACGAAGTAGTGGCCGAGTTCGTGGGCCGCCAGGATTGTCAGCAAACTGACAGCGAAGGGCCAGCCGTGCAAGATGTCCCGCACCTGGAGTCCGTCGGCCAGGAAGCTGACGTCGCCCATCCCCATGCCGGCGTACAAAGCCGAAAGCACGGTGGCGATGAAGAGGCCGCCGGCCAGGAGCGGACGCGCCTCACTCGTCGGGAGTTCACCCGGCATGGCCATGATTACATCCGCACCCCCATCCCGCCTGAACAGGGGAGTGTAGCCCAGGTCGCGGAAGCGGGACAACACAATATCGTAGGCTTCATCAGCCGCCATCATCAGTTCCCCTCGCAAACGAACGGCCTGCGCCCCCGCGTGCTGCCCAACCATACGCCCCGGCTGCGCCGCCCCGACCGTGATGTCGTGAACGACGAACACTTCCTTAACCGCATCCAGCAGGACGCCCGTGACATCGGTTTCAGCTTGTGATTCATACAACATGACAACTACCTCGTCTCAGTTACCAGTGATCAGTGATCAGTTACCAGTAATCAGTAAACAGTGATCAGTAATCAGTGACTGGATACTGATCACTGATTACTGGCTCAAAGCGCGTCATCGACCCACGTGGTCTTCGCGGTGGGAACGTTTTTCACCCGCCAGGTGTGGCAGCGCTCAGCGAGTTCGCGAGCGTGCTCGTAATAGTCTGGTTCATGCCGGCGCTGACTCTCGTATTCGACGTACGGCCCCAGTTTATCCCACGCTTTGACGATCATGGGACTCATCCAGGGCATGATCATCTCATCGGGAATCCAGCCGGCCTGCGTCAGGAATGCCACGCGGTCCAGCGAGTTCAGCACGCGTTTGATCGCCGCCCGTCCCTCCGGCGTAAGAGAGTGAACACCCCCTTCGGGATCGTCGGGCAGATTCTGAAAGATCCAGCGTCGGGCGTCGATGTTCTCGGATGAGTTCAGTTCCTCGAACAGGCGATCCGCCACCTCCATGTGCCGGCTCCTGGCCCCTTCTGTCAGTTCACGATACGCCACAATGCCGGCCCCGAGCACGGCCGCGGCCGCTACCGCTGTCGATAGCGCCTCGGTCATCGCCCAGAAGCTGGTTGACGTGCCGGCGGCTCGAAGTACCAGCCACGCGAAGAACAGGAAGCCGATCCACAACACGAAGCCGGCGGCGGTCGTTACCAGGATTGCAATCAGCGTCAGGCGTCCCGACCAGTCTCCACTCATGGCTTCACCCTCACATACGTAACCACAATAAAGATGATACCAGATGCCCGACCGCGTGTCAATCGGGAGACGACCTGCGGCTTGCCTGCGCTGGCGGTCGTTGATATAATCTGCTGGATAGACTGAGGCCAACAACCAGGTGTGAGGACAGGTGGAATGCGAACACCCGCAGGAACGGAATGCCCCTTCTACTACGAGGACTACTACCGCGGCCGCGATGTGCAGGAATGCCGGCTCATCAAACAGAACCCGCGTTCAGACCCATGGCAACCATCCCTGTGCCAGGACTGCCCGGTGCCGGAGATTGTGCGCGCCAACGGTTGCCCCAACCTACGGCTTGAGGCCCGGGTGGGCCGGCGCTTCGGCATCCTGAAGAAGGTACAGGTGGATGCTTTTTGCATCGAGTACGTGTGTGAGGTGGACAATCCGAAGATCGGCTGCGGGCACTGTCACGAGGTCGGGCGTGATGGCGGGTAGGGGGGACTCAGGGGAACTTGGGGGAACTCGGAGGAACTTGGGGGAACTCGGAGGAACGAGGGAGAATGACGCTGCAAGTGACAGGTGATGGTTGTGTGTGTCTGACTTGCCGAGGGTGAAGCATGATTGAACGACGGTGGTATCCAGTGGCGATGATACTGATTGGTGTGGTGGGCCTGTTGCCTGGCTGTGCCTCAGCCGGCGACGTTGGTCAACCAACCACATCGCCGGCAGGAACTGACGACATGACACTCGCAGCACGCCCAACGCCAACCCGTCAGCCCGACTATCGGTACAACCAACTGCTGGGGCGGGATTCCATCCGCCCGGTCTACGAGCCGGAGTTCGTGCCGGCTGATCAGGCGCAACTGGCCGATGACGAACTGGTGTTGGGGATCGAGATTGACGGTGAGGCGAAGGCTTACCCGATCTCGGTGTTGAACTTCCGGGAGATGGTGAACGATGAACTGGCCGGCGTGCCCATCCTGGCCACCTGGTGACCGCTGTGCTACACGGGCATAGTTTATGTCCGCAAGATCGCCGGCGAGCCGGTGCTGTTCGGCAACCAGGGGGCGTTGTTCATGAACGCCATGACCTGGTGGGATCACGAGACGGAGAGCGTGTGGTCCCAGGTGTGGGGTAGGGCGATTGAGGGACCCCTGAAAGGAACGGAGTTGGAGTTGCTGACCAGCAGCACCGTGCCGTGGGGAACCTGGAAAGTGCAGCACCCGAACACGCTGCTGATGACCAACAGCCTGGGCGGGTTTCGGTTTGGCCGGCGCGCCCGCTTCCAGCCGGACTACGTGATCGGCATCCAGTTCGGCGGGTTCGCCAAGGCGTACCCGTACCCCGTCGCAGCACGCGAGCAAGTGATCAACGACGGGATCGGAGGCCGGCCCGTCCTGGTCTACGTCGATCCCGAAACCCACGCGGTATCCACCTTCTTCCGCCTGGCCGGCGAGCAGACCTTGAGTTTTGCACTGAAGGAGGGGCAGTTGGTCGATCAGGAAACGGGCAGCGTGTGGGACGCCGTGCGGGGGCTTGCAGTTTCCGGGCCGTTGCGGGGGACAGTGCTGCGGTCGGCGCCGTACGTGCCGGCTTACCACTCGGCCTGGCGGGATTTCTATCCTGAAAGTGAGTTCTATGCCGGCAAGTGACAGATTTGCAGTAACCGCTTATGAAGTTTGACAACTTAATCGGGTAATATCTCGCCAAACGAGATTCATCTCGCCGACGTCGCCCGCCCGCCGATGAAG
>JBHHTZ010000492.1:0-3680 GCA_046753605.1 Anaerolineae bacterium | reverse complement strand
CCACAAAGCCCGTAGTCACGACCGTTGTAACGACTTCAGCCGTTCGAGAACGTGTTTCCTCCCGTGTCTTCCTACTGACATACATTCTGATCCCGCTCATCACCCTGCTTGCCGTCTCATACAACCGCCCGAAGTTCGCTCCGCGCTACCTGCTAACGGTGACTCCGGCCCTGGCCCTGCTTGCCAGCCAGGGGGTTGTGGCCCTGGGGCGACGAACCGCAAACCCGCGCTTGCGAGTTCTTCTGACCGGCATGGCGGTAGCATTGTTGAGTGTGATCGTGGCAGCCAGCGGCCTGTCGTTGTGGCGACACTACACCGACGAACGGCAGTTCAAGGCAGATTGGCGTGCTGCGGCCCAATACATCGGCGAGCACGTGCTGCCTGGAGATGCTGTCGTCATCGTCGCTGGCCACGCCATGCCGGCCTTCGACTTCTACAACACACGACAACTCGACGTCTACCCCGTCCCTCGGCGGCTTCTGCCCACCGTCACGCACCCCGTCGAGTCAGGCGACGTCACCACGACCCTGAGCCGGTTGGTAGAGGAGGGTCACGATCGGGCGTGGCTGATCTTGTGGCAGGAACGTCTGGCGGATCCGCGCCGGCTGACGCTAAGCTTGCTGTTTGAGTACGGTCGCCGGCTGGGCGTGAATCAACACTTCCACGGGCTGAACGTGCTGCTGTTCGAGCTGCCGGCCGGTGTCGTCTTCGACCTGCCGCGGCCGCCACACCAACTGGACGCCGTATTCGATCAGCGACTGCGCCTGGAGGGCTACGATCTTTCGCCAGCCTCTGTGCTGCCGGGCGACACGGTCACGCTCCGCCTCTACTGGCGAGCGGTACAGCCAATCTCCTGGGACGTCGCCGCCTTCACCCAACTCCTGAGCCACGAGAACCAAATCGTTGGGCAGCACGACCGCCGGCTGGGAGGCGATCAGTACCCCGCACCCCGCTGGTCGGTCGACGAGCCGGTCCGCGAAACCTACGAGTTGACTGTGCAGCCTGGCACGCCGCCAGGCCGCTATCAGTTGATTGCCGGCGTATACCTGCCGCCAACAGGGCCCAGACTTCCGGTCGACGGGAACAACGCAGCGGGGGATCACGTCGTCATTGCGGAGATCGAGGTCCGTGCGGCAGATTAGCAACTCGCTTGACCATGACCGCTCAGTCTGCTAAACTTCGGCGCGAGCATGAGAAAGCAACTTATCGCCATCGCCCTGTTCTTGATACTTCCGCTGATACTATCCGGGTGTGGGGCCGGCCCGCTGCTCTCCAATGTGAACGTGCGGCCAGCCTCCATCTCGCCCAACGCCGACGGCGTAGATGACGTAGCAGCCATTGAGTACACCATCGGGCGGAACAGCCGGCTGTCCATCACCTTCATCGCGCCGGATGGTACAGAGCGCGTCTTTCGTGACCAGAAGCGCCGCACCCCGGGCAGCTACACAGCACTGTTCGGCGGCAGCATCGAGGGTCGTGTGCTGGCCGATGGAACCTACACCATCGTTGTGGAGGCCACGGACCCGGACAGCGGCGAAACCCAGCGGGAAGAGCGCCAGCTCACCATCGTTGGCGCCGACACCACGCTGCCCAGCCTGGACGATTTCACCGTCTTCCCCGAGGAGTTTACGCCGAACCAGGATGGCATCGGCGACCGGGTGGCGATCAGCTATCACCTGGCCAAGCCGGCTGATGTTCGCGTGTGGATCGAGGATGCCAACGGCGACTTCGTCGATAGCCCGCTGGAGGAACAGGAAAGCATCATCGCCCCCGGAGAGCCGGGCTACCATCGCTACGACTACGACGCTGGCGTGGATGCCGACGCGCCGCCACCTCCAGACGGCGACTACCGCATCATCGCAGAAGCCAAGGACGACGCCGGCAACGTGGTCCGTGTTGAGCATCCCTTGACCATCCGACAAGGCGGACAGCCCCGCGCCGATATCCTGGGTGACGTGATCTTCGACAAAGACGTGGTAGTTTTGGGTAATACAATCACCTTCACCGCCACGATCAAGAACATCGGGCAAGTGCCTCTGCGGACCTTCGGGCCGGAGCCCGGCACCAGCTACGACAACACCGCAAGTTTCAACTCCCTGCCGGCAGCGGACACCTTCACCCTCATCGTGGAAGCTGCCGGCTACGAGCGGGCACTGCGCACGCTGCCGGTGGAGACGGGACGGGTCCTTACCGAGGACTTCACACTGACGCCAGCAGCCTCCGAGGCAGCGACCGGCGAGACGCCGCAGCCCCTCGCGCCGCCGGCAGCGATTGCTGCCGACAAAACCACCATCTGCGGTCAGGTATCCGACACCGATGGCCAGCCAGTGGTCGGCGCAGCCGTCTACATCTTCGAGAGCGACGGCGACGGGATTCTCAAGGCCATCGCAGATTCGGAGGGCCGGTACTGCCTGTCCAACGTGCGGCCAGGCCGGCGCGACTTCTCCCGGCGCTCCGGGGCCGTCCGTCTGGGCCTGGAGTATGACGAAAAGCTCACCGATCTGCCCTATCCCTACCGCTGGCAGATCGGTCGGATCGAGGAGCTGGCGGTGTGTGAGTCGGGAAACGTGATCTACCTGTGTCTGCCGCCGCAGCAGCAGGTCGTGGTGACGGGCCGGATTCGCATCGTCGAACCGCCGTACCGACGGAGCAGCAACTTCTACGTGGCCCTGCTTCACGAGGATGTCCGCCGCATGGTCGGGCCGTACGGCGTGAGGAACATCACGATCGAGTACTGAGCAGAGGGAATTGTGAATTGTCAATTGTGAATTGTCAATTGTGAATTGCTATGCGCGGTACGCTGCCTGACTTGTCGATTGTCATCGTCAGTTTCAACGTGCGAGAGCTGCTTCGGGCGTGTCTGGAGTCAGTTCAACCAAATTGTGAGATCATTGTTGTTGATAACGCCTCCGGCGATGGCTCAGCGGAGATGGTGCGACAGGAGTTTCCACACGTTCACCTGATCGCTAACGAGACGAATGCCGGCTTCGCTGCCGCGAACAACCAGGGGATTCGCGCCAGCCATGGCCGGCACGTGCTGCTGCTGAACCCCGACACGGAGGTTTTGGACGATGCGCTGGCGAAGCTCGTCGGCTTTCTCGATCATCACCCGGCGTACGCGGCGGCAGGCGCCGGCCTGGTGTATCCTGACGGCGCTTTTCAGCACAGCGCCTTCCGCTTCCCGGGGCCGCTGCAGTGCTTCCTCGACTTCTTCCCGATCAACCATCGGCTCACGAATTCCCGCCTGAACGGCCGATACCCGCGTGCCTGGTACGATGGTGGTCAACCCTTCGATGTCGATCACCCGCTGGGGGCCTGTCTCGCCGTACGCCGCGAGACCATCGACCAAGTGGGGTTGCTGGACGAGGGCTTTTTCATGTACTGCGAGGAGATCGACTGGTGCTGGCGCATGCGTAAGGCCGGCTGGAAGATCGCCTGCGTGCCGGCAGCGCGGGTGGTGCACCACGCCGGCGCCAGTGCACGCCAGTTCCGCGATGAGATGTTTGTGGCGTTGTGGCGTAGCCGGTTCCGACTCTTCGGCAAACACGTCGGTTCCGCGCAGCGCCGGCTCATCGAGTGGATTGTGCGGCTGGGTGTACAGCGGGAGCGGCTGCGAATGACCAATCAGGCGACTTCAAGCGAGACGGCCGTGGCCGAGTTGGTGAGCCGGCTGGCAGCGT
>JBHHTZ010000491.1:0-3685 GCA_046753605.1 Anaerolineae bacterium | reverse complement strand
CTTTTGCAGTGCCTCCTGGTTGTGGCGCAAGCCAGTGGTGACGTTGATGTAGCAGGCCGTCATGGGATTCTGCCGCAGCGCCTCCGGGCCACCGACCACAGTCTCAGCCATTTCCACGGCGTCCACGCAGCCGGGGAAGTCGGGGGTGACGAACACGATGGGCTTGGTGGTGTGGTTGAGCATGGCCTCCATCTGGCAGCGGTCGGCTACCTCTTGCGACACATCCACCGGCAGAAACATGGACATCACGAAGTCGATGTGGGGCAGCGCGTCGGCCACGCGCATGGCATCTACCACGTCCTGCAACACCGGTTTGCGACGTTCGCCCGTGCGGTGGTCGATGATGTTCAGGCAATCGGAGCCCGGGCCGAAGAAGCTGCGATAGCCCTCTACCGGCATGACGCGGTTCCCGTGCCGGTCGTGCAGAACCACGCGCTTGGGGACGGTGGTCAGGGCCCTCTCGACAAGCCAGGCCGGGATACGCACCCGGTTGCCGTCGGTGGCGGGTACGCCGGCCTTCTTGAGCAGATCCAGCGCCGCCTGGTCGTACAGGCGCACGCCGGTGCGCTCCAGAATCTCCAGGCAGGCCCAGTATAGCCTCTGGCACTGATCCTGCGAGAGCCGGCGGAACTGGACACTGGGAAAAACCTGCTCGTTGCTGCGAAAGTCGGGCATCTTGGCTATCTCCTTGGTGTAGGAATCACGTCTTGTCTTGGTAAGCGTTCAGGTGACCGGCACTTCCAAACCGGGCTTCATTCGGCAGGCACTTCTACTGGGCCAGTTGTGTGTGGCTTTCGGCCAATTTCTCAAGTGCCGGTCACCTTATGCGTCTGTTCTTGAGATCCCCTGAACGGTTGCTTGTCTTGTTGTCACGACTGGCTCCACCCGACGGAGTTCCTCCAGCGGGATGTGGCACAGAATGCGG
This sequence comes from Anaerolineae bacterium, assembly GCA_046753605.1. Taxonomy (GTDB): domain Bacteria; phylum Chloroflexota; class Anaerolineae; order Epilineales; family JAANWY01; genus JBHHTZ01. The sequence continues at coordinate 2,760 of JBHHTZ010000491.1, read as the reverse complement.
TGACCACCGCCGGCATCCCGCCAGGGTGGGTCTTCCATCTCGCAAATGCTGCCCCCATCGGGCAGTTGCTGCCGGCGCGGACATCGGGTGTGAAACCGGCAGCCGCTGGGCGGATTCACCGCACTCGGCACTGTTCCGCGCAGGCGAATGTGCTTTTGCTCTGCCCTCGGGTCGGGAATTGGCACAGCCGAGAGGAGCGCCTCGGTATACGGATGATAAGGCGGGGCGTAGATGGCTTCGGCCGGGCCGATTTCAGTGATCTGACCCAGGTACATCACGGCCACGTAGTCGGATAAGAAGCGCACAACGCTCAGATTGTGCGCGATGAACAGCATCGTTGTGCCGTGTCGCTGCTGTATGTCCATCAGCAGATTCAGCACGGCTGCCTGCACGGATACGTCCAGCGAGGATACTGGCTCATCGCACAGAACCAGGTCGGGCCGGCTGGCGAAAGCCCGCGCGATGCCTACCCGCTGCTTTTCGCCGCCGCTCAACTGGCGCGGATACCGGTGATAGTAGGCTTCGTCCAGCCGAACCGCATGCAGCAGGTGGATCACCTCGTCGTACACCTGGTCCGCCGGCACGGTCTTGAAGCGCCTCAGCGGGCGGGCAATCTGCTGGCCGACGGTAAACGAAGGGTTCAGGGTCGAATCCGGGTTCTGGAAGACCATCTGGAGTTCCTTGATCAATCGCACGTCCCGTTCCGAGACGGGTTCGGAAATGTCGAATCCCAGGAACTCTGCCTCGCCGGCGGTTGGCGTCTCCAGGCCCACGATGGTCTTCGCCAGCGTGCTTTTCCCGCAGCCGGACTCACCCACGATGCCCAGGGTCTTGCCTGGCGGCACCTCCAGGCTGACCTTATCTACCGCCTTTACATACTGTTTCTCGCCCAGGCCGATCAGGCTGAGCACAGACCTGGACTCCTGTTGGTAGTACGTTCGGACAGCGTCAAGCTTCAGGATCGGTGGCTCGCCGTTTGCCTGTGGCCGGGCCATGGCCGGCTCCGGCAATTCCAGGTCGCCCGGCGGCTGCCATCGATTCGCGTCGATCTGCTCTGCGAAGAAGCAGCGCGCATGATGTTCGGGCATGACTTGGCGCAATTCGGGATGCTCCTGGTAACAGCGAATCTCCGCATAGTCGCAGCGCGGCGCAAAGGTGCAGGCGTGTTTAGGCCGGTCTCTGGGGGCCGGCACCCTTCCTCGGATGGGGTATAGCAGACTGCTTGCTTTGGTAGCGCCCAGGCGGGGCACGCAGCGCATCAGGCCCTGGGTGTAGGGGTGTTGCGGGTCGTCGAAAATGGCCTCAACCGATCCGCGTTCAACGAGCTCGCCGGCGTACATCACGCCTACGTGATCACTTACGCGCGCCACCACGCCCAGGTTGTGGGTGATGTAGATGATGCCGGAGTCGAAATCCCGTTTCAGGTCATCGATCAGGTCCAGCACAGCAGCCTCAATGGTCACATCCAGGGCTGTGGTTGGCTCATCCATGATGAGCAATGCCGGGTTGTTCAGGAGCGCCATGGCGATGACGACCCGCTGCTGTTCTCCCCCGGATATCTGGTGAGGGTAGCGAGTCATGACGTCGGCCGCATCCGACGTGTAGACGCGTTCCAGCATGGCGATGCACCTATCCCACGCTTCTGCCTTCTTCATCCGTCGGTGCGTGGTCAGCACCTCTGCCAACTGCTCGCCGAGCGTCACCGACGGGTTCAGGGCCTGCATCGGGTCCTGGTAGACCATGGCGATCTGGTTGCCGCGCAGCTTGCGCAGTTCCGCCTCAGAGCGACCGATCAACTCCCGTCCCTGGAATTTGATGCTGCCGCCGACGATCTTGCCGTTCGGCCCCAGGAAGCCCACGATACCGAAAGCCACGGTGGTTTTCCCACAGCCCGATTCGCCCACAATGCCGAAGGTCGTCGCCTGGTGGACATCAAACGAGACATTGCGGACCGCCTCGACGTCACCTCTACGTGTCTCGTAGGAGATGGCGAGGTCTCGCACTTCTAAGATGGGTGTTTTTATACGATGATCTTCCATACTCTACTCCATCGTGCAAGTCATTCGTGTGGATTCTCAGTTTCAGTAGATCCAATCATGTTCGGCCTGGATCTGACGATCCAGGCCGACAGCGGGGATCTGGCGATCCCCTCAGAGCGAATTTGGATCTACTGAGTTTGGCAATCTGCTACCAACCGCGTCAGTTCTTTCAAATGCTCTCTGTCGTGGTCAACCATTCCCTGCAATACGTCCAACACGGTAATCGTACCGAACGTATCGTGGGTACCAGTGAGCGCAATTCTTGCCCTGGGTAGGGAACGGACAAAGTGTATTATCTTCCGTCGGGTGACAGCCCACTCACTCAAGGAGTTGCGCAGCGCGTACTGGCTGAAATCCCGGTCAGTGCTAAAATACGGCTCATAGTGCGGATTCTCGCCCGCTGCAATCCGGGTGATCCTATCCCAATAGGCTTCCCTTTCGACTGTGGCAAGATGAGCTGCGTGATAGCGAAATGACCACGCATCTGTCGAGGGCTGCCAATCTTGATTGTCAGCAACGGAATCTAACAAAGCAGTCAACCGGCTCTGGCTGCTTTCGAGTTTGCTGATCAGTTGTTCGCGCGTGTCTTCAGACATCCTGAGTTCTCGCCGTCACTGGTAGCGCAGCGATTCTTCGCGCACGCCGTCGGCGAACAGGTTGAGCCCTACCACCAGGGACGCGATGGCCACGGAAGGCCACAGCGCGGCCCAGGGGCTGCCGG
>JBHHTZ010000490.1:0-3696 GCA_046753605.1 Anaerolineae bacterium | reverse complement strand
CTCGACTTGACTTGGACTGCGTAGCCTTGTCCAGCCTACACCGAGTCCTCCTCTTGGCCCCGGCGCAGCACCGCCAGGCTCAGCGCGCCCACCAGACCGGCCAGCGCCACGCCCCACAGGGCCATGCCGAAGCTCGACGAGGTCACGCTCTTGCGCACAACGCGCAGCGAAGCCTCCTCGAAGTTGTTGTCCAGGTTCTTCTTCTCCTCCTCGATGTTGTCGAAGCCGGCGTCTCTGTCGGCCGCCGTCAGCTCGCCATTGGTGGGATTGGCCCACACGAACACCTGCACGTCAGAGTAGTCACCGGTAGCGCTCTCGGGAAGCTGCGGGCCGTTACCGTCCGCACCTTCCTCCCACGTCGCCGTCACCGTCGTATGGGTCTTCTTGCCCTTGGACTCCAGAACCGCCTTCGGCTCCAGCAGCTCCGCCGTCGCAGCCCCAAAGCGCGTCATGCGCGTCGAAGGCCACGGCGAGTTACCGCCGGCCAAAAGCTCGCCGTCCGGGTCCGCGTAGTAGAAGTAGACCCGCACGTTCTGCGCGTAGTTGCCGTAGTTCTCAAGGTCCACCGAGACCTTCATCGACTGACCCTCCAGCACGGCGCTGCCGGGCAGCTCGAGACCCACGATGGCGATGTCGGGCTTCAGGATGGTCAGGTAGAAGTAGGGCGGGGCCTCCAACTTGGTACCGCCACCCTGCTCGCGACCCTCCATGCTCAACCGATACTGACCCGACATCGGAGCGCCCTTAGGCTCACCCGGACCGTTGTAGAAGTCCGGATCGTAGGCCGGCGCGATCACCCGCACCGAGACCTCGACCGCACGGTTGGCCGATACGACCACCGTGTAGTTCAGACCGCTCTTGGGCGTCGATAACGCCGTGCCGTCGTCGGCATCGGAAGCCTCGACCTCCATGTCCCAGTCCAGCAGCTCCGCGTCCAGACGCAACTGCGGCGCGAACTGCAGCGTGTTGTCAAACACACCGATGTTGCGCGCATAGTAGGCCGTCGAAGCGTCCGTCCCGGGGAAGATGGTCCCCGTGTTCTCGTCGCTGGCCAGCGTCCAGAACATGCCGTAAGGCAGCGTCCTAATCAACTGTACGCCGCCCAGGTAGGCCGTGCCCTCGTCGCCGCTCACCCGGAACTGGAAACGCACCTTCGAACCTTCAGCTTGGGACCGGTAGGTGCTGTACTGTAGGTTCAGCCAGTGGTCGCCCTTGCTCGTCTCCAAGTTCACATAGTAGAGCCGCCACTCCAGGTTGCCGTCCTCGTCCTTGGTGTCGCCTTGCAGACCGCCCTCGATGAGCTCGCCGGTGAAACCGTCGTAGAGCTCGAAGCCGTTGAGCTTGTCCAGCGTGATGTTCAGGCTCGTGTCGCTCTTGCGGGAAGCTTCCAGCGTTATCAGGTCGTTCTCCGATAGGTCGTACTTGGCCCAGAACAGCAGCATGGTGTTGGTCGTCCACAGCTTCACATAGGGCGTCGCCGCCACCTCGTCGATGCGCGCCGCCTCCTGCACCACCACCGTCCCGGTCATTCCCGAGAACTCGTGGTAACTACAAACATAGTTGTAGGTGCCGGGGGTGTCGAACACATAGCTGAAGGTGTCGCCGTTGGCCATGTCGCCGCTGTCGAACCAGGGGCTGGTCACCGTGTGGATGGCCGTGTCGCTGTTGGTCCAGGTCACGTTGGTTCCCACCAAGACCGTCATATAGTCCGGCGTGAAGGCGAACTGACCCGAAGGCATGTCCACCGCCACCTCGGGGTCGGTCAACACGTCGGTCTCGTCGTAGACTATCTTCACCGCCGAACCGATGTGCTCGGGAACCGTCTCGGCCCGGCTTGTGCCCAGCGTCTCGAAGGCGCTGCCACCGCTCAGCGGCAGCACCGCCCCGTCCTCCTGGGCCGTGCCCACTACCAGCGCGTGGCTCTCATCGTTGTTGGCTCTGAAGAGGTCGCGGTAGACCTCCTTGTTGCCGTCAACGTCGAAGCCGCCGATCATCACGCCCACCCGGTAGACTCCGGGCTCTCCCACCGCCGGCATGGCGATGGCGATGTCGCCGGTGTGAGCGTCCATCTCCAGGTCGTCGATAACGTCGCCGTCGCTGCTCCACACCAGGTTGCCCTCGATGTCGTACAGGTAGCCGTAGACCGTCACCGACTCAACCGTCTCGCCCGGGCCAACATCGCCCGCGCCCAGGTTGTGGTAGGCCGTCGTCAGCGTCGCGCCCTCATCCAGCTCCAGGGACCAGGGCGCCTCCATCTTCTCCTGGGCCAAATCAAAGCCCAGGGCGTAGATGCCGATGTCGTCGAGCTGCCAGAAGGGGTCGTCGTCGTAGAAACGACCGCCCATGTGCCAGCGCAACTGCACCTCCTCGTTGCCTTCACCCAGGTAGTCGTCAAGACGTATCTGCGTCTCGACCCATACCGGTTGCGAGCCGCCGAAGGCCCGCTCCGTGGCCAGGGGGTTGCCGTAGTAGCCATAGTAGTAGGCCGAGCCGTCGTAGCCCTTGCCGCTGGTGGGCTCCAGCACCGTCCAGGTGACCCCGCCGTCAGTGGAGATCTTCACGTTGCCGGCATCGTACAGCGTACTTCCCGAAGAGAAGAAGTTGTAGCGGTGCTTGAAGACCACCTTGGCCGAGGTCGATTTGGACAGGTCGAACACCGGGCTGTACAGCGAGATGTCGTCGCCCTCGTAGGGGGACATGGTGGCATCGTCGCCGATGTCCCACACATGGGTCGGGCTGTAGGCGTCGTTGGCAAAGATTGGCGCCCAGCCCAAACTGTCGCCACCGTTGTCCTTCACCGGGGTGAAGTCCGAATCCTCCACCAGCTCCTCGGCGTCGCTGAAGGCCAGCGTGAACATCGTCTCCCTGGAAGCGGAAACGCTGTTGTCCGACTCAAAGTCGTCCAACGCCGCGTTGCCGTCGCCGTCCACGAAGCCCTCGATCCACGTGTCCACGATGATCTTGTAGGCTCCCGGGATTACGAAGGTGTAGGGGTCACGCACGACGTCGCCGCCGCCGCTGCCCCACATCAGCTCCACCCGCTCCGCCGAGGGGAAGGTGGCGCCGTAGCCGGCTCCCGAAAGGCTGAACTCGTCCACAAAGGCCTTGCTCATGTCGATGGCCGTGCCCTCGATGGTGATGTCGTCGATGTACCAGTACTGGGCCTGGTAGTAGGTCAGGTAGAAGCCGCTGTTGGTGGTCACGTAGTGGAAGCCGAACCTCACGTCCGACTCGCCCGCGTAGTCGCTGATGTCGAAGCTGTTGGTGGTCCAGTCGAAACCGCCGGACCAGCAGGTGAACGCCGGCTGGTCGGGGTCCGCCGGGGTGTTATATGTGGCCATGGTCCCCGGGTAGCCTCCCATCGGCGTCAGCAACTGCCAGGTGGAGCCCCCGTCGGTGGAAACCTCGACCCAACTACCGCTCCAGAAGTAGCCGCAGTAGTAGTTGAACAGCTCCCAGTTGTACTTGTGGGTCATCTGCATCGTGGCGTCGCTCGGCGCGTTGGTCAGGTCCATACTACCTGTCACCAGCCGCGCGTTGGTGTCCCCATTGGTGAACTTGTTACCTGTGCTGCTTGGGGGACCCCAGGCCTGGGTGCCGCTGTCGGCCTGGTTGGCCGGGAAGGTCCACTGGTCGCCGGTGCCGGCGTGACTCCACGGGTGGCCCGCCTCGTTGGCATAGCCCTCGTGGTCCTCG
>JBHHTZ010000489.1:0-3703 GCA_046753605.1 Anaerolineae bacterium | reverse complement strand
CGCGAGAACCTGACCTACGAGATGCTGGTCGCCACGCCGCTGAAGCCGCGCACGATTCTGTGGGGCAAGCTGCTGTCGGCCATGAGCTACGTGTTGCTGCTGATCATCGCGGCCATCCCGCTGGCCAGCCTGGTCTTCATCTTCGGCGGGGTGGCGCCGGCCGATGCCCTGAAGGCGCTGCTGATGCTGGCGGTGACGGCCATCACCTTCGGCGTGGTGGGCCTGTTTTTCTCAGCTCTGACGGGCCGCACCGCGCGCGCCACCGTGCTGAGCTACAGCTTCCTGCTGCTGGTCAGCGTGGGTACGCTGTTCCTTTTCATAGCGTGGGGCATCATCCAGAACGCCGAGCCGCCGCGCGCGATTCTGCTCCTGAACCCGTTCAGCGGCATGGCGTCGGTTCTGGCCGAAGCGATGCCCCGGGGCGGCCCCTTTTCCATCCGCGAGCCGCTGAGTGCGCTGGCCGGCGACCTTCGGTTTGTGTCAGGCCGGTCAGACCTGACGTCGATTCGCCCGACCTGGCACTTTACACTGGCCCTGTACACCGCGCTGTCGTTGAGCCTGTACCTGGTCAGCACCCAGTTGGTCAAGCCGATTCGCCGCTGGCGGATTGGCCGGCTGGGCGCAGCGGTGGTGATCCTGTTGCTGCTCCTCTTCGGGCTGGGCGGTTATGTGTTGTCGCGCCCTGTGGCCGGCGCCGCCGAAGGGATCGCCGTGCCGACGCCGGATTCGCTGATTGTCCCCGCTGCGCCGGTAAGGATCGAGCGCGCCGTGCCAGTCCCGTACCCGTACCCGCCAGTTCCGACACCGACGCCGGCTGTCCTGCCGAAGGATGCGCCATGACAGTGCCAGGCTACCGCCGGGTTCCTGTCGATCCGCGCGACACACCCCTCAACCCGCCGCTGCGTGCCATTGGCCGGCGACTGCGTCTGCGCGACGGCTGGCTATTTGCATCCCGCACACTTTGGCTGGCGCTGGTCAGCGCCGGCCTCGTGCTCGTCGCGGGCCGGCTACGGCCCATTGAGCACCTGGAGTGGTGGGCCGGCGGCCCAGTGCTCATCTGGCTGATCGGCATCATCGGCTACACCCTGATCCACCCCTTGCCACTCACGACCGTTGCGCGGCGGGCCGACGTCATGCTGGGACTCAAGGAGCGGCTGTCCACGGCACTGGAACTGGCCGCGCAGGGAGCTCGGGGGGAGCTGGTTGAACGCCAGTGGAACGATGCGCTGTCCACGGTGAAGCGCATAAACCCCCGGCGGGAGATCGGGCTGGCGGTCGATGGCCGGGCGCTGCGGTGGGCCGGCCTGGCCGCTGCCGCTGTGTTGCTCCTGTTGCTGCTCTCCAACCCGATGGACGCTGTGCTGGAACATCGAGCAGCGGTACGCCAGACTACGCAGGAGCAGGCCAGGCAGGTCGAGACACTTCGGGAGGAATTGCGTCAGGAAACGACGCCCACGTCCCAGGAGCGCGAGGAGCTGCTGCGCCAGTTGGCCGATCTGGCGCGTGAACTGCGCGAGAACCCAGGCGTCGAGGAGCAGGCTCTGGCGGACATCTCCACCGCCGAAGAGTCCCTGCGCCGGCAACTGGACCCCCAGGCCGGCGCCAAACGGGCCGCAATGCAATCCCTGGCTACCCAACTGAGCCAACTAGCCAACCAACAAACCAATAGCCCCCGAGACGCACTCGATCAACTGGCCGAAGCCCTGGCCAGCATGACCCCCACTCAACAGGCCGGCCTGGCCCAACACTTGGACCAACTGGCCGCCCAGGTCGCCCCCACCGACGCTGACTTGGCCGGCGCCCTCTCCACCCTGGCCGACGCGGTCCGGCGCGGCGATGTCCAGGCCGGCCGGCAGGCCGCGCGATCCGCCCAGGCAGCCCTCACCAACGCCCGGCGCGACCTGGATCTACAGCAGGCTATAGCGCGCGCGCTGACGGAATTGCAGAACAGCCGCACCGCCGTCGCCCAGGCTGGACAGAGACAGCAGCGGGCCGAGGGTCAGGGGCAAGGTCGAGGTTCAGGTCAAGGACAGAACCAAGGTCAGGGGCAGGGGCAAGGGCAAGGGCAAGGACAGGGACAGGGACAGGGGCAACCAGGCGGAGGCGGCGGGACAAGCGCCCGGCGGTTGCCGCCGGCCTCGCGCGTGGGGCGGGCCGGCGACCCGACGGGGCCGGCGCGCAACCCGGACGTCGGTGAGCTCAACCAGGTCTACGCGCCCTTCACGCCGGGCGAGGCCGGGGAGATCGACTTCATCCTGGGCCAGCAGAGCGGCGAGGGGCAGACCCAGACGCGGCAGGAGCGGCAGCCGCTGCCGGGGAGCGCCGGCCCGGCCATGGCGCCGTACACCGATGTGTTGCCGGCCTACAGCGAGGCCGCCGGAGCAGCTCTGGAGCGCGAGTACATCCCGCCGGGGTTGCGGGACTATGTGAAAGAGTATTTTTCGCGGCTAGATCCGGCGGCGGAGCAGTGACCAGCAGAGTATGAAGGTAGAAGGGGAAAGGGGGGATGTACCTGCCGGCGATCTTTCGCAATTGTCACTGCTGGAGATGATACGCAATACGCACAACGCAGTACGCAGCCACCAAATACGAGGAGCCATCCATGACACCACGCACCATCAACGCCGACCAATTTCGCGAAATCGCCACCGCCATCGAAGGCGCTGTCGGCGCCTTCATCGTCGGGCAGCGGACGCTGATCCGCCAGACGCTGATCACGCTCCTGGCCGGCGGCAACGGCCTCCTCGAAGGCGTGCCCGGCCTGGGCAAGACCATGCTCATCCGCTGCCTGGCCCAGGCCATCGACTGCTCCTTCAGCCGCATCCAGTTCACGCCCGACCTGATGCCGGCCGACATCGTGGGCACCAACATCATCGTCGAGGACGAGCAGGGCCGGCGCTCTTTCCGGTTCGAGGCCGGCCCCATCTTCGCCAACCTGGTCCTGGCCGACGAGATCAACCGCGCCACACCCAAGACCCAGTCGGCCATGCTGGAAGCCATGCAGGAGCGCCAGGTCACCGTCGCCAAGCAAACCCGCGACCTGCCGAAACCGTTCTTCGTCCTGGCCACCCAGAACCCGCTGGAAATGGAAGGAACATACCCCCTGCCGGAGGCCCAACTCGACCGCTTCTTGTTCAAGCTGGACGTCGAATTCCCGTCCGTTGATGAACTGGTGGAAATCGCCGATCGCACCACCGGCGACCACGTTCCGCAGGCGCCAAGAGTGGCCAACGGGCCAATGATCATCGCCATGCAGCAACTGGCCCGCCAGGTCCCCATCGCCACGCACGTCACGCAGCACACCGCGCGCCTCCTCAAAGCCACGCACCCCGACGACCCGGCAGCGCCGGAGGCGGTGCGGCAATTCGTGCGCTACGGCGCCAGCCCGCGCGGCGTGCAGGCCATGATCCTGGCCGGCAAGATCCACGCCCTGCTGGCCGGCCGCTACAACGTCGCCTACGACGACCTGCACGCCGTGGCCAAACCCGCCCTGCGCCACCGTCTCATCCTCAACTTCGAGGCCCAGGCGGAGGGGGTGGAGGCGGATGCGATTATTGAGAGTGTGTTGGAGTCTGTGAAGTTGACCGTGTAGTCGGGTATTGGGTATTGGATATTGGCGTCCCTCAACTGCAATACCCAATACCCAATACCCAATATCCAATATCCAAAATCCAATACCTGCTCATGAATCGGCTATTCGACG
>JBHHTZ010000488.1:0-3710 GCA_046753605.1 Anaerolineae bacterium | reverse complement strand
CGGCCAGGGCAACCCCAGATACTGGTGGATCGGTCAGGGACAGGACTACCTGTTCCTCTTCCTGAAGACCCCGAACGATGCACCCGCCTTCGATCCCAACCGGCCCACGCAGCCGTGGTTGAACTTCATGACCATCGCCGTACCCCAGGAGGACTTCCAGCAGTGGTTCTGGTGCGGCATCTACCTGTACGATGAGCACCACCGCACCATCGGCATCGGATGCGACCCGCAGTGGAGCCCGCCCCCGTATGGCGCCGGCTATCTCCACCCGTGGATCGTCGAACGCATGCAGGAAGCCGAATCCCATATCGAGAGCATTGTCCAGGCGACATTCCAGCCGTGACGTGTTGACAAGATCGCCAAATTGTGCTAAACTCTTCTCAAGGCGGGTACGGCTGAGTCGTATCTCCCCCCGCGGCCAGTCGTATCCGCCCTTACTTGTCCCAATCCAAGTTTGACAAGACTTGCGATTCATGCTATACTGCTGCCACAATTAACATCACCAATAACTGTGAACAGGACTAGTAGCCCTCGCAACGGCGTCTCAGAGAGTCGGCGGCAGGTGCGAGGCCGATACGTACGACGAGGGTGAATGGACCTGGGAGTTGCCGGCTGAACGGGAGACCATACCAAGTATGCCTGGCCGGAGTCGCCACCGTTATCAGGGCTGAGGGTATCGGAGTGGGTCCAGCGATGGACGTCAGCTCCCGTACCTGCAATGAGTGAGGCTGGCTTTTTGTGACTTGCAGCAACCAATCCCGCGTTTCACCGTGGGATTTTTGTTTTCACGCAACCATTTCACGAGCTATCAGGTAGCTGGCCTAACAAGGGTGGTACCACGGGAAGGACATGACCTCTCGTCCCTGCAAGGGACGGGAGGTTTTTTTATTCGTGAAACGTGAAGCTAATGACAGCGCTCATGCCCAGGCCCTCACGTTTCACGCATCACGTTTCACTTCACAAGGAGACGCATGATGATAAGACCAACACTCGACGAATTTGAACACCTCGCAAAACAGGGCAACCTGATCCCTGTGTACCGGGAGCTGCCGGCTGATCTTGAGACGCCTGTGTCGGTCTTTCTGAAACTGCGCGGGGACGGGCCGGCCTTCCTGCTGGAGAGCGTGGAACGCGGCGAACAGGTCGGTCGCTACTCGTTCCTGGCCACCGACCCTCAGCGCCGGCTCGTTGGCTACGGCGATCACGTGCTCATTCACAATAACGGGGAGGTGGAAGCGCGGCCCCTGGAAGCCGGCCAGGACCCGCTCAGCCCCATCGAAGCGTTCTTGAGCCAATTCCAGCTTGTGGAGACGCCCGGCTTGCCACGCTTCGTGGGTGGGGCCGTCGGCTACATGAGCTACGACCTGGTCCGCTTCTTCGAGCGACTGCCGGCCACCGCCCACGACGACCTGCAACTGCCGCTGTGCCACTTTCTGTTCACCGACACCCTGGTCATCTTCGACCATGTCAAACACAAGCTGCTGATTCTGGCCCTGGCTCACATCAATGGCAGCCCCAAAGCCGCCTACGACGACGCCGTAAGCCGTATCGCGAACATCACCACGCACCTGCAACAACCGCTGATACATCCCGCATCCCGCATCCCGCATCCCGCATCCCGCACCCCGCATCCCGCACCCCGCATCACGTCAAACATGACCCAGCGCCAGTTCGAGCACATCGTCCACACGGCGAAGGAGCACATCGCCGCTGGCGACATCTTCCAGGTCGTCCTGTCCCAACGCTTCGCCCGCCAGACCCGGGCCGGCTCGTTTGCCATCTACCGCGCGCTGCGGATGCTGAACCCGTCCCCGTACATGGTGTTCATGCAGCTCGGCGACCTGGACATCATCTCGTCGTCTCCGGAGATGCTGGTTCGGCTCGACCAGGGGACAGCGGAGGTGCGGCCCATCGCCGGCACCCGTCCGCGCGGGGCAACGCCCGAAGAGGACACCGCCCTGGCCGAAGAACTCCTGGCCGACCCCAAGGAGCGAGCCGAGCATGTCATGCTGGTCGATCTGGGACGCAACGATCTGGGTCGGGTGTGTGCTTACGGCAGTGTAGAAGTGCCCGAACTGATGACCATCGAGCGCTATTCGCACGTCATGCACATCGTTTCGAGCGTGCGAGGCCGGCTGAACGGCGCCCGCAACGCCTTCGACCTGCTGCGCGCCACGTTCCCTGCCGGCACAGTATCCGGCGCGCCGAAAGTGCGCGCCATGGAGATCATCGAGGAATTGGAAGGAGTACGCCGTGGGCCCTACGCCGGCGCCATCGGTTACTTCAGCTACGGCGGCAGCATGGACACCTGCATCACGATCCGCACCATTCTGAAGCAGGGCGACACCGCGTACATCCAGGCTGGCGCCGGCATCGTGGCCGACAGCGAGCCGGCCCGCGAGTATCAGGAGTGTGTTAACAAGGCAGCGGCACTCGCTGAAGCGATTACGACCGCTGAGCGGGGACTGGAGATTGGAAGTTAGAGATTGGAGATTGGAGATTGGAGATTGGAGATTTCCGTTCGGCTAGGTCTCCTGACCGCAGCCGCACAGGGCGTCGGTAGGGAGACCTCGTCCAACATCAGGATTGGAGATTGGAAATTGGAGGTGTACCATGAGTGAGAAGAAAATCGTGTTTTCCGGCATCCAGCCATCGGGTGGTCTTCACCTGGGGAACTACCTGGGGGCGATCAAGCGTTGGGCAGCCGGCCAGGACCAGTACGACAGCATCTTCTGTGTGGTGGACCTGCACGCAATCACTGTGCCGCAGGACCCGGCCACACTGCGCGCCAACATCCGTGAACTCACAGGGTTGCTGGTGGCATGCGGCATCGATCCAGAGCGCAGCGTGCTGTTTGTCCAGTCCCACGTGACGGCCCACGCTGAGCTGGCCTGGATTCTCAACTGCGTGACCCCGCTCGGTTGGCTGGAACGCATGACCCAGTACAAGGAGAAAGCAGCCAAGCAGGAGAGTGTCGGCACCGGCCTGCTAGACTACCCGGTGTTGCAGGCCGCCGACATCCTGCTGTACCAGGCCCACCTGGTCCCGGTCGGAGAAGATCAGCGACAGCACGTCGAGCTGACGCGGGACATCGCTGGCCGCTTCAACTACTTGTACGGCGAGACCTTCGTGTTGCCCGAAGCGCTCATCGCCAAGGCCGGCGCCCGGATCATGGCGCTGGACAACCCGACATCGAAAATGAGCAAGAGCACCGCCAAGCGATACCACGCCATCGGCATCCTGGATGATCCAGACGAGATTCGGGCCACCGTTCGCCGCGCTGTCACCGACGGGGGCCACGAGATCGTGTTCAGTGACGATCCGGAGAAGGCCGGCGTTAACAACCTGCTGAGCATCTACCAGTTGCTGTCGGGCCAGAGCGAGCAGGAGATCGAAGATCACTTCGCCGGCAAGGGCTACGGCGAGCTGAAGCGCGAGGTAGCCGAGATCGTCGTCGAAGCCCTGCGCCCGATCCAGCGTCGCTACCAGGAGTTGGCCGACGACCCGGCCGCCATCGACGACATCCTGAAGGCCGGCGCCGAGGAGGCCAGGCGGCGATCGGCTCCTACGCTGCAATTGGTGAAGGAGCGGGTCGGCTTTCTGCTACCAAAATCGTGAAACGTGAGGGTTGATCAAAGGCATTGGGGTAAAAGTCGCACGACATCAAGTTCGGCCTTGTGTCTCGACCCTCCCACCAGCCCATGTCATTC
>JBHHTZ010000487.1:0-3711 GCA_046753605.1 Anaerolineae bacterium | reverse complement strand
CGATCCTCGAATCCGGTACGGGTAGCGATGGCGATAGGGATAGCGATAGCGATAGAGATAGTGGTAGTGGATGGAAAGAGTTGTTGATCAGCCGGCACGGGTGCCGGGGCGAGATCTGTCGGAGCTGGGGGCGCGACGCCGCAGCCGATGGGGGGATTTCTGGCGACGTTTTGCCCGCAATCCCCTGGCCGTGATCAGCCTGTTCATCGTGCTGGGGATGGTGATCACCGGCGTCTTTGCGCCCTGGCTGGCCCCCTACGATCCGACAGCGGTCAACTACGCCGAGGTCGAACAGATGCCCAACCTGCGCCATCCGATGGGCACGGATGAGCACGGGCGCGACCAGTTGAGTCGCGTGATCTGGGGCGCGCGGACGGCGATCATCGTGGCGCCATCGGCCACGGTTGTTGGGTTGGTGTTGGGCCTGCTCTTTGGGTCCATGGCCGGCTATTTTGGGGGCTGGATTGATGGCGTCATCATGCGGGTGACGGACATTCTGTTCGCGTTTCCGGGGCTGTTGTTTGCGATTCTCATCGCTGCCACCATCCAACCTCGGATCGAGGCCTGGTTGCTGCGGTTTGAGAGGCTGAAGCCGTTTGTGAAGGCCGGCTACGCCGAGTTCCTGGTGGTGATCGTGGCGCTCAGTCTGGTGGGGTGGGCCGGCCTGGCCCGCCTCATTCGGGGGCAGATCTTGACGCTGAAAGAGCAACAGTTCGTCGAAGCTGCGCGCGCAACCGGTGTGCGACCCTGGCACATCATCACGCGCCATCTGTTGCCGAACGCCATGGCGCCCGTCATCGTGTCCTTTTCCATGGGACTTGGCGGCGCCATCCTGGCCGAGTCAACGCTGAGTTTCCTGGGAATCGGCATCAACCCGCCGACTCCAAGTTGGGGGGCCATGATCTACCAAAACTTCAACTACTGGCGTCTCCCGGCAGCGCCGGTCTTGCTCTGGCTTCCAGGCCTCATCGTTGCGTCGCTGGTATTCGCCTTCAATTTCATCGGCGACGGGCTGCACGAGGCATTGAATCCGCATTTGGAGTAGCTGAACCACCGTTGGGCTGTTGGGCAAGGTCTCCTGACCGCCACCCCGCCCACTACACTGTTGGGCAAGGTCTCCTGACCCCCGCCGCGCCCGGCTCGGTCATGAGACCTTCGCCGAACGAGTAGAAAGCGGTTTGTGTAATACGCAATACGCAGTATTCGGGAGGAGACAATGGGGACAATTCTAGAGGTTAAAGACCTCACAACTCGGTTCTACACCGAGGACGGCACCGTTCACGCCGTCAACGGCGTATCATTCACGCTGGATGAAGGAGAGACACTGGGAGTGGTGGGCGAGTCCGGTTGCGGCAAGAGCGTGACCATGCTATCCCTCCTGCGGCTAATACCAACCCCACCGGGCAAGATCACTGGCGGCGAGGTCCTGTTCGAGGGACGGGACTTGCTGAAGATGACTGATGACGAAATCCGTCAGGTCCGGGGCAATCGCATCGCCATGATCTTCCAGGACCCGATGACCAGTCTGAACCCGGTTCTGACCATCAATCGGCAGGTGAGCGAAGCCCTGGAACTACACCTGGGAATGGACAAAGAGCAGGCCCGCAAGCGCACCATCGAACTGCTGACCATGGTCGGTATTCCCTCGGCGGCCGAGCGCATAGACGATTACCCGCATCAGTTCTCCGGTGGCATGCGCCAGCGCGTGATGATCGCCATGGCGCTGGCCTGCAATCCGCAAATCCTGATCGCCGACGAGCCGACAACCGCATTGGACGTGACGATCCAGGCTCAGATCGTAGACCTGGTGAAGCGGCTCCAGGACGAGATTGGCATGGCCGTGATCTGGATCACCCACGATCTGGGCGTCGTGGCCGGCATTGCCGATCGAATCAACGTGATGTACGCCGGCTACGTCATCGAGTCTGGCACCATCAAGGACTTGTATGCTGACCCTCGACACCCCTACACCCTTGGCCTCCTGGGCTCCATCCCGCGATTGGATGAGGTGCGACCAGAGACATTATACTCCATCGAGGGCATGCCGCCAGACCTGCTGGCGCTTCCCCAGAGCTGTCCCTTCGTGCCACGGTGTGTCTACGCCATCGACAAATGCTGGGAAGAGAACCCGCCTCTCCAGCCAACAACGACTACACGACACACATCGGCGTGCTGGCGCTGGGAAGTCGTTTCACTGAGCGACCTCGCTCGTTTGAAAGCACACGAAGAAGTCGGAGCGGCATGAAGGAACGTTCCAGTGATCAGTAAACAGTAAACAGTGATCAGTGAACAGTGAACAGTGAATGGGATTCCGATCACTGTTTACTGTTCGCTGACCGCTGACCACTGACCACTAACCACTGATCACTGTTCACTGAACCGAAGGGAGATCGAATGGCAGAAGCGCAAACACAGACGGTGGAAGTCGATGAGAAACGGGACGGCGAGCTATTGCTCGAAGTGAAGGGATTGAAGAAGTACTTCCCCATCACCGAGGGCATCATCATTCAGCGTCACGTGGGCGATATTAAAGCTGTGGATGGGCTGAACTTCTACATCCGCCGGGGCGAGACGCTGGGCCTGGTCGGTGAGTCCGGGTGCGGCAAGTCCACAACCGGGCGCAGCATTCTGCAGTTGTATGAACCAACAGCCGGCGAAGTCTGGTTCAAGGGGACGAACATCGCCAAGTTGCGCGGTGAGAAGCTCCGCCGCATGCGCCGCGACATGCAGATGATCTTCCAGGACCCGTATGCATCGTTGAACCCCCGCATGACGGTCGGCAACATTATCGGCGAGCCCCTGGAGGTTCACGGCCTGGCCAGGGGTAAGGAGAAACAGGAACGGGTCCAGGAACTTCTGGAGGTCGTCGGTCTCAATCCCTACTTCGTCAACCGATACCCACACGAATTCTCGGGCGGCCAGCGCCAGCGCATCGGCGTGGCCCGCGCCCTGGCCGTCAACCCGGACTTCATCGTGTGCGATGAGCCGATCTCTGCGTTAGATGTTTCCATCCAGGCTCAGATCATCAACCTGCTGGAGCAATTGCAGGCAGACTTTGAATTGACGTATCTGTTCATCGCACACGACCTGGCCGTCGTTCGACACATCTCCAGCCAGGTAGCGGTGATGTACCTGGGCAAGATCGTAGAGATTGCCGATCGCGCAGAGCTGTATCACAACCCGTTGCACCCATACACCAAGGCACTGCTCTCCGCTGTTCCGATTCCCGATCCCGTGGTTGAAGAAGGTCGCGAGCGGATCATCTTGACGGGTGACGTGCCGAGCCCGGCCCATCCGCCGTCGGGCTGCCGCTTCCATACTCGCTGCCCCATCATGCAGCGGCCGATCTGCGTGGAGGAGGAGCCAGAGATGTATGACCGGGGCGGCGAGCACTTCGTGGCCTGTCATCTGGTGTAGTGGTAGGCGTTCAGCCCCCCTCTAACTCCCCCCAAAGGGGGGAGAACACGCTTCCCCACCTTTGGGGGGGATTGAGGGGGGGGCAGGGGTGAACCTTTGCCGGGAGAAACGGGTAGTTAAATTGGGGCCAACACCGAGCTTGGGACCAGGACTCGATCTATTGAAGTCACTGACAATTGACGATTGACAATTGCCTGTCTGGCTTCTCTCGTAACGCTAAACATGTACGATCACCGAAGGTCTTTGATCGCCGAAGGTCTCCTGACCGAGGCGAATCGGGCTCGGTCAGGAGAC
>JBHHTZ010000486.1:0-3722 GCA_046753605.1 Anaerolineae bacterium | reverse complement strand
GGGCCTGGACCCCGGATGAGGCGGCGGTGACGGTGAGCGGAGCCGATCCTTCGGGGCTGTTCACTGCTGAGCTGCCATTGATTCGCCGATAGGCACCGTGACGCACAGATGATCCCTGGTTGCCCTCACAATGACGGGCTGGCGCACCGTAAAGGATCCGCCCGCCGGCCCGCTTGGGGCCAGCCTGCCCGCGGCTCCGGCGGCGCTGTCGGTCGGCGCGCTGCAGCCCGCGTCGATCCCCTCGGCGGGCCTGATGACCACCTTTTCGGGCTCGCTCCCGCCTGGTTCTGGCCGGCCGGCGCTACTGAGCGCAAATTACTCTTGTGTATACACGGTGTAATCACTTCGCCAGAATGCTGTTTACACTGTGTATACATCATGTATCACGACATCCGGCAAAAATCGGCTGAGAGGCGCTCTGGTTCGGGTTTGTCGGGAGCGAGGGAAGGCGCCGTGTACCCGCATAGCGGCTTTTCGGAGCACGGGTTGACACATTAACTAACCTCAGGTATAATGGGCTTGTGAGCGAGGAGATTACCCCAAAAGAGGCCGCTGAGCTGACAGGCTACGCGCTAGCCTACATCTGGGACCTGTGTCGCTCGGGTAGAATCAATGCCCGTAAAGTGGCGGGCCGGGTCTACCTGATCGACAAGGCCGACTTTTTGGCCTACGTTGAGCGGATGGAACAGGATCCGCGCGGGGGGCCTCGCAAAAAAGAATAACAGAAGGGCGCAACCGACCGGCGCTGGAACCGCCGGCCGGCTGCTAACACCCCGACGGGACTGGTCCCCGACGGAGTGCTGAGTGCATTATAGCACACAGGACGCTTGACGGTCTACCCTATGGGTGACCGTTTTTGTTTTGTGGCCGGCCGGCGGGCGGCGCCCCACACACCCAGGAGGGAGGAGCGATGAAACGGGGCTATGAACTCGGGTTCGACAGCTTGGCGTATCTGGTCGTTCACGAGGTCGGCAGCATGAACTTCGAGGGCAACATCATTCCCGCATCCTGGTTCGAGCACCTACGCTACGACAGTGGAAAGCCCCACGTGAACGCGATCATTATACTGTCCGAGGTGGTGTACTGGTACCGGCCGATCGAGATACGGGACGAACGGACTGGCCGGCTGACAGGCTATCGCAAGAAGTTCAAGGGTGACAAGCTACAGCGGTCTTACGGGTCTTTTGCTGAGCAATTTGGGTTCACCAAGAAGCAAGCCAGGCTTGCCATTGAGTTTCTGAAGGAGAAAGGCATCATCACAACCGAACTACGCACAGTTGAGGCCAATGGAGCAAAGTTGAACAACGTGCTATATCTTGAGCCTGTACCCGAGAGGTTGAAGCAAATCACCTATCCTCATATAGCCGGCCAACCCTCTGACCTGGATGTCGTGCCCTCTGCCCTGCAGGGCACACCCTCTGCCCTACAGGGTAACACCTATGACCCTACAGGGCAGACAAATACAGAGATTACTACAGAGACAACAACAGAGACAAGGATGGTTGCTGCTGTTTTGACGGATGAGCAAAAAGCGGTTCTCAGTCTCTTGCTGGAAATCGGGATGGAGCCGGCGGTGGCTGAGAGTGTCGTGCGACAACACGACCTGGATGCGGTCCGTGGTTGGACAGTTGTCGCGGAAGAAGCCGAGGGCTTGAGCAACCCGGCCGGCTTTGTGTTGTCTCGGCTGAGGGGTGGCAAAGAGCCACCGCGTTCCCAGGCTGACAGCCGGTCTGACGATGATCCGGACCGGTATGTCGGCGGTGAATATGCCGAGTTTGTTGAACAGTGAACAGTGGACAGTGATCAGTGAACAGTGGAACGTATGGCAGTCAGAGACGGATGGGGTGGAGACTGAAACGTTTGCGAGCTTCGTTGACACGACGGAGGTCCCAGAGCTCGATGTCGTGCTCGGCTGCGTAGCGGGCTGCCGCTTCGTTGTATCCGGCCAGGGCGAAGGCCAGCTGCTTTTCCACGGTGATATCCGCGCCCAGGGAGGTAACCCGTTCCTCAAAGCGATGGAGACCCCCCCTGTCCAACGGCGTGGTCTTGATCTCGCCAAGCCACAGGGCACCGGTATCGCGCCGGCGGGCGATGAGATCGAACTCTTGCCCCTGGAGTGCGCCGCTGCGGACGTTGGTGAAATTCTCGTCCCGGGCAAAGATCTCCCGCACCTGCGCTTCTCGGGCCAGCCCCAGTTCGCTCTTGTAAGCGGCGATGAGGGCATCAACTTGAGATTTGAAATGTTCCAGAGAAGTCTCCAGCTCGGTGACATAGCTTTCTTCGCGCAGGCTGTAGACGTACTTGAGCCAGAAGGCCATCAGCCTGTCAGTGATGAAGTAACGGCCGTCTCGGCGGTGGATCAGGTGGGCGTCCATCATGCGGCGCAGGTAGTGAGGAATGGCCGGCATCTGCATGCCGGTGTGATGGGCCAACTGGGAGACGGTGTCGTGGCCCTGGGCGATAGCGCTGAGCAGGGCCAGATAGGTGCCCATGCCGCGGCGGACGATGGATTCTTCCAGGGTCTCGCGCAGGTACTGGTAGATAGTACCTACATCCAGGAAGACCTCTTCCACCAGCGCCTGAGTGATGAGCGATTGTGGAGCACGGTGCAGATCTTTCATTCCGGCCAGCAGGGTGATGCGATGGGCCAGGACATCCAGGTAGAAGGGGAAGCCCTCGGTGAGATCGATGAGGAAGTTGAGGTGGTTCTCCTTGAGATTGACCGTTCCCTTGACCTTGTCCAGGAGGAAGAAACGGGCGTCCTCGTAGTCGAAGGTGCCCACATGATGGGTGCCGAAGTGACCGAACAGAGGAGCGGTCTTGTCGGCCACGATGTCCATCATCATACCTACCGCCGAGCCGGCGATGAGGTACAACACCCGCTCTTGTGCGGCGATGACCTCCCGGAAATGGTCAAAGACATCGCTGACCCCGTAATCGGCCAGGCGTTGAAACTCGTCGAGCATGACCACCAAGGGTAGTCCGATCTCCTGTTGAAAGACGCCCAAGAGGAGGAAGAGGGAGAAGATCTGCTCTTCGGCATCCGTCTGACGGGTGACCTCCATGATCCTGGCCACTGTGGTAGGGAGCAGGGGGAGGGCCTCTTGCATCAGATCCTCTAGGCTGGAGAGGGTGGGGAGGATCACCTGATCAACGGGGCGACCCTGGTGGCGCAGGAAATCGGCCAGGAGGCTGATGAGAAAGCGGTGGAGGAAAAGGCGGGAGAGCTCCGGCTTGAGATAGAGGTAGAGTATGAAGATATCTTGCCCTTGGAAGCGCCGTTGGAGTTCGAAGAGGAGTGAGGTCTTGCCGGCCTTGCGGGGGCCAATCAGGGCCAGATGAGACCAGGTGTCCTGGTGTAAGAAGCCCTGGAGCTCGCGGGTGAGCAGATCCAGGAGCCAATCTCGATCGTAGAAAGCCTCGCCACGTACGGGATTGCCGAGCATGGTGTTCTCCTTGTAGGTATATGGTGGACGCATTATAATGCACTGGCATTATAATGCGGGCATATTATACTTGCGGGAGGCGGCTGCGTCAAGCAACCGATCGCCAATCGCTGATGGCTGATGGGCCACCTGCTATTTGCCATCTGCAAGGAGAAAGGGTGATGCAAGAACTACTCAACGACCAGGCCAACCGGATCGAACGCACCCTGGCCGCCCAGGGTCTCGACGTGCGCATCGTCGGCGGCACCATGGGGCCGCGCCTCACCGTCTTTCACG
>JBHHTZ010000485.1:0-3733 GCA_046753605.1 Anaerolineae bacterium | reverse complement strand
CCTCACTCCGCTAGCGCTCCGTTCGGAATGACATGGGCGCGGCGGCGGCCCGATGGATTCTTGAAACTTCATCATGCCCGACCGGTCCGCCGGCAAGCAAGACAGCCATCGGGCACAATCTGCTCAACTTGACATAGATTGGCCAACAGTATCATTCATTGCTCGCTCGCCGAGGCCGGCCTGAGTAGTAACGAAACAAGTTAGTCGTAATCGAAAGGATGCAAATGGCCAGATACAGTTCAGCGCCCGAAATGGCAATCGACCCCCAAACGAAATACAGCGCAACAATCGAAACAGACAAAGGTGACATCACCCTGGATCTGTTTGCTGAGGCCGCGCCCAAGACCGTGAATAACTTCGTCTTCCTGGCAAGCGAAGGTTTCTACGATGGCGTCACGTTCCATCGCGTCATCGAGAACTTCATGATCCAGGGCGGCGATCCGACCGGAACGGGCCGGGGCGGACCCGGCTACACCTTCGTGGACGAGGTGCGAGGGAACCCGCATACGCATGAAACCGGCAGCCTGTCCATGGCGAACGCCGGCCCCAACACCAACGGGTCTCAGTTTTTCATCTGCCACAGCCCGCAGCCCCACTTGAATGGCCGGCATACTGTCTTCGGCAAGGTGACGGCCGGCATGGACGTCGTCTACGCGATCCAGCAAGGCGACATCATGAACACGATCACGATAACTGAAACATAACAACTGAGACAACGTGCAATCAATCGGGGCTTCCGTTACGTCGGATCGAAGCTCTTGCGCTCGATATGATTCAGGAATTCAGCGCGGGTGCGCGGGTCGCGGCGGAAGATGCCGAGCATGGAGCTGGTGACCATTCGGGCGTTGTCTTTCTTGACACCACGCATCATGGTACACATGTGCGCTCCTTCCACGACAACGGCCACGCCTTGCGGGTCCAGAATGTCACGCAGGAACTCGGCGATCTCTTGCGTCATGCGCTCCTGGAGCTGAAGCCGGCGGGCGAACATCTCCACGACACGCGGGATCTTCGACAGGCCAATGATTCTGCCGGCGGGAATGTAGGCCACATGCGCCTTGCCGAAGAAGGGCAGCAGGTGATGTTCACACAGGCTGTAGAAATCGATGTCGTGGACGACGATCATGTCGTCCAGGCCGCTCTCGAAAACCGCCTCGTTTAGCAGCCGGTCAGCATCGACAGCGTAGCCGGCTGTTAGCTCCTCGTACATCTTGGCCACCCGGTGCGGCGTCCCCTGCAGTCCGTGCCGGTCCGGGTCCTCGCCGACCTGTTCCAGAATGTGTCGAATGGCCTCTTCGAGACGAACCTGCGTCTCAGCCTGCGATGTTTCAATGTCACTCATCTTGTTCACCCTTCACCCCAACCATCGCTCCAGGATGGCAACTGCCCTCCAGGACCCAATTCTACGCCAGATTCCCCGCGCCGGCAACCGGGCGCCTCGCACGCTTGACTGCCGGCCAGTCCGTCTGTACAATCGCTTCTGAAAAGAGCGAGCAATGAATGATACTGTT
The DNA here is from genome assembly GCA_046753605.1 of Anaerolineae bacterium. Classification (GTDB taxonomy): domain Bacteria; phylum Chloroflexota; class Anaerolineae; order Epilineales; family JAANWY01; genus JBHHTZ01. Next base: position 2,222 of record JBHHTZ010000485.1, on the reverse strand, counting down.
GGCCAATCTATGTCAAGTTCGGCATCGGGCACAATCTGCTCAACTTGACAAGGATGTCCCTGTGACCCAAAACCTGGACAGAATCTTCGTGCGCGACCTGCGGCTGCAAACCGTTATCGGTGTGAACCCGGACGAACGGCAGAAGCCCCAAGACGTCCTCATCAACCTGACACTGTACGTCGATACACACAGCGCCGGCCAGTCCGACGACCTCAGCGACACGGTGAGCTACGCCGGCGTCGCCAAGCGCGTCATCCAGCACGTCGAGTCCTCCGACTACCACCTGGTTGAAGCGCTGGCCGGCAACATCGCGCGCATCATCCTGACCGAGTTCCCTGTCGAGCGAGTCCGAGTCAGCGTCGTGAAGCCCGGCGCCCTCCGCCGCGCGCGCTCAGCCGGCGTGGAGATTGAACGAGGGCGGGGGGATGTGGAGGTTGGGGATTAGAGATTGGAGATTGGGTATTGGGTATTGAAGACGCTCAATATCCAATACCCAATCTCCAATCTCTAATCTCCTACAGCCCGTGGAGCGGGAAGATGCGGCGCTTGACCTCCTGAATCACCTTCTGCACCTGTTCCGTGGCCCGCCGGTCGGCCGCCGGCCCCTCCCCGTCGAACAGCGCCTCGAAGTCCGCCTGCGACGACTCCGGGACGGCGCCGGAGATGGCGCCAAGCATGACGGTCCAGCAGCGGGCCACGTTTGCGGGTTCGTAGCCCCCGCCTCCCAGGACCAACAGCCGGCCCTCGCACAGCTCATGCGTCAGATTATGTAATGTTTCTGCAATCTGGCGGTACGCCTCCGTAGTCAGCCACAGGCCCACCAGCGGGTCCTGGTAGTGCCCATCAACCCCGAATTGGCTGATCAGGAACTGCGGCCGGTAGTGTCGCAGCAAGGGAACTACGATCTCGTTGAACGCCTGGAGGTAGACAGCGTTCCCCGTGCGGCGCCACAGCGGAACGTTCACGCTGTACCCCTCGCCAGGACCGCGCCCGATCTCGTCGATGCTGCCGGTGCCGGGGTAAAACATGCGGTCATACATGTGCAGGGAGATCTTCAGGATCGGCTCCTCGTACAACAGGGCCTGCGTGCCATCGGCGTGATGGCCGTCGATGTCCACGATGGCGACCCGCTCAAAGCCCTGGTCGCGCAGGGTGCGGGCGACAATCGCGATGTCGTTGAAGACGCAGAAACCGCCGGCCCGGTCCGCCCGCGCGTGGTGCAGCCCGCCGGCCATGTTGAAGGCGTGGCTGACAGTCCCATCGACTATGCGCTGCGCGGCCAGGAGCGTGCCCCCCACCGCCAGCCGCGAGCGCAGGTCGACGCCGGGGTAGGCCGGCGTGTCGCCGTAGTCCAGGAAGCCGTGACCTCGCTCATCCGCCTCTCGGACGAGCTGCAGGTAGCCGGGGGTGTGGGCGCGCAGCAGGTCTTCGTCAGTGGCCGGCTCGGGACGGAGGTGGAGCAGGCCGTTCTGGAACATCTCCAGGTCCTCGGCCAGGTCCCAGGTCTCCTGATAGCGCAGCCAGGCCTGGGAGATGGGGGAGGTCCCGCGCCCGCTGTACCGTTCGTGGTAGATGAGAGCTGTGCGTCCTGACACCTTGCAAATCCTTTCAGGCAGGTGGATGAAGACGGAATATCACTCGACGCCGCGTTCTTTCAGGGTATAGAGCGCCCTGGCTTTCAGCAAAGCCACCTGGTCGGCTTCGGCCAGGAGATTATCGAGGATCACCTCCTCCTCCGTAGATAGCGTGCCAGCGCGGTTCTTCGCCAGCAATGCCTGGAGGTATTGCTGCCGGCCATGGGACAGAACTGCCTCGGCCAGCACTTTGAGTTCCTCTTCGCTCATACCTGTCAGTGGTACCAATTCTTCGGCCGTTTCGCCAGCGAATTCGCCCCGCAAAGCTGAACCGAGATTGCCGAGCAACGCTTCAGCAAGCTGTACCTGATCGCTGAAGGGTAGTTTCCGAGCTGCCCGAAGTACTGTAGAATAGGACGTCACACTCATGATACGACCTCCACAGAGTTGTGTCCTGATGTATATCCATCATGCAACAAGCAAAGCCTGTCCCACCTGCCATCCATGGTGATTATACCATGCTTTTGAAACGCATCCAATACAAAGACAACGGCCGCCATTTGCTGGGACGGGGCAGCTCGGGTTGAGGGTGCATTTTGCTACCGGACACTTTTCGTCCAGCGCCGGCCGAGTAGGAGCGAAGCGACG
>JBHHTZ010000484.1:0-3737 GCA_046753605.1 Anaerolineae bacterium | reverse complement strand
CACGGGACGATACGGTCCAGGCTTTCTTCCGCGAGTTGGAGCGCGCCATGGAGCCCAACGGGGCGCTGCCCGGGCACGCAGTGGGAGAGCAACCACCGGGCCGTGATCCACGCCTTGCCGGACTCTTCCGGCAGACCCTGGGGCCGGAGGGGGCGAGATTGATGGCGCAGGGAGCGCGCGATGAACTGCCGCCCGGTGGCTGCTACGAGGGTGACCTGGATTCTGACGGCGATGGCCTCTGTGATGGCTACGAGACCGACCTCCTGGGCACAGATGACACTGAGGCCGACACCGACCGTGACCTGATCACCGACACCCTGGAGGTCGAGGGCTTCCCCTACGCCGGCAAAACGTGGTACACCAACCCCCTGGTAGCCGATAGCAACCGGGACGGGTTGACCGACTACGCGGAATGGCCGGAACCGGTCGGCGAGGCTCCCTCGTGGGACCCCGACGGCGATAACCTGCCCAACGTCTGGGATGACGACAATGATGGTGACGGCGTCATAGATCGCCTGGACATTTCACCGTGGAGCTATTCAGCGTACATCGCTCGGGGCGATCGCTACAGTTTGGACGTGGATGCAGAAGGCCAGGCGGCAGAAACCCTCAGTCTCGAGTTCCAGGTGCAGCCCCAGGACTCCACCCACCTGCGCTACGCCATGCGGACCCTGGACTGGCCCAACTACGACGACAAGGGCCAGATCATGGACCTGGATGCCTCTGTGGACGACCTGACCCTGATCCCCATGCTGGAGGTGCTGGCCTCGGCTGAGCCGCAGAATGCCTCTGAGTACGCCATCAGCGTCGTCAAGAACCCGGACAACGCAACCAAGTCCCGTTATCCCTGGAAGCTCTACGCCCCGATCACGGTGGACGACGCCGAGGGGCGGCCCGCCGCCTTCCACGCCAAGATGGTCTTCCAGGGCGGCGCTACCATCCAGACCCAGTCCCGGCTCGTCTGGCTCGTCCAGGCCAAGGACGATACCCAGATCAAGGAGAAGGGCATCCCCGGGTCACAGGTGATCCACATCTACGACGACGATTTCCGTGTGGCGGGCCTGAAGGTCAGCCGGCACGGCGGCACTGAACTGGCCTTGCTGGGCACGCCCCACGAGGAGGACAACGGGGACGTGGCCATGCTGTTACTGGCCCTCTCCCAGACCTTCCTGCTGGGCCGCGAAGACCTGACCCTGGAAGAAGTGGAGCGCCGCTTCCAGAGCAACGACGAACAGAAGCGATGGGGCATCACCACCACTGTGCGGGTCATCCGCAACGCCTATCCTCACATGGATGCGGCCATTGCCGACACCATCGCCAACACCGCCAAGACCCTCCTGGCGGAGTACGACACTTCCTGGCGGCCGGCGCTCCTGGTCGCTTACGAGGATAAGGTGGGGTTCGCCGGTCTGGACGATTTGCTGCCCGCCGGTGGGGGACCCCAGGTCGCGGATACCAGCGCCAGCTTTGACCTGGACGCGGCCACGATGATGACGCTCCGTGGCCTCAAGCTCAACCAGTACCAATATACCACCCAAGGGTGGGTGGGCATGGAGCTGGGAGAGATGCTGGCCGACCTGGATGATCGGTACGGCGGCGACTCAGACGTCACGGACGAACTCCTGCGCAGCATCAAGCTCCTGTGGATGGCCTGGGTCCAGGGTCTGGCAAACGTCGTCCGCGCGGGCGCTGTCAAGGTCAGCTACCCGAACATCCTCGAAGATGACGTCATCGTCAAGGAGTTCCGTGGCTGGGTCCACAAGCTGAAAGGCGTCGTTAAGAAGGTGATACAGCCAAAGTTATTCTGGGAGAAAGTCCAGGGTGGCTATGGCAAACTCTCCAAGTTCATCAAAGACCATCCCAGGTGGTCTACAGCCATTGCCATTACCGTCATCGTCCTCATCCTGGTGGACCTCTACTTCAAAGGGGTTGGCGAGACGATGAAGCACGTCATCATGGGGCTCGGCGTTGCCTTTGCAGCCTATGGCCTTGCCGAGGCGGCCAAGAAGAGTGGGGGCTTTCTCAACCTGATCAAGGGCAAGGCCGCTAACTTGAGCAAAGCCGTCGTCATTCTGAACGTCATCATTCTGGTGGTCGAGGTGGTCCTGATCTGGTATGCCTTCTTCAGCGCCACAGCCAACGTATCAGGCCCTGCCTACTACATGGCCCTCAGCCTGGCCATCGGCATGACCATCCTGGCGGTTGCCCTCTTTGTCCTCTCCTTCTTCGGCATCGGCCAAGTCGTCTCCCTTCTGCTGGCTATTGCCGACTTCATCGGCAGCTTCTTCGGCGTCAATGTCAGCAACTGGATTGCCGGGTACATTGGCAAACGGTACCTGACCGTCAAGGTGATTACAACTCTGGACCCGGACAGTATCGATTTCAAGTCCAAGGAGGCCACCTGGCAGGACCCGGCCGCCGGTGCCGTTCCAGGTAATGAGCTGACCCTCCGCGCCGAGCTGAAGGGGATGATTGTGCCCGAGGGCGGCGGCAGCCTTGAGGGCGGCGGCAGCCTCGACGATGCCTTCAACTCCAACCTGCAAGGCAGCATGGTAGCCACCGGAACCAACGATGTTTACGCTCACGCCGATGGCAATATCCCTACGAAACACAAAACCTCGACGGGGGCGGAGTTCGTCAACGAGACCAATGCCTACTTCAAGCCCCAGCGCCCCGGCGTGGACCTGCCAGCCGATCTGGCCGTGCAGGTGAACTACACTATCCTCTACAAGTTAGGCCACGGCTGCGAGTTAGGCTACTGTGCCTGGTGGGAGGACGCCAAGAAGGATTCCGGGAGCGCAACCAGCGACCCAAGCACTATCTATCTGGACGTGCTACCCAGCACCGTGAGCGGCCTGTGGACCTGGAGCGCGCTGACGAACCACGATCCCGACGGCGACGGTCTGACCACGACGGCCGAACAAGCCCAGCTCACCGATCCGAACAACACCGACACCGACGGCGACGGTCTGGACGACGGCACGGAGGTGCGCCTGGCCCGCGAGGGCCGGGGCACAGACCCCCGACTGGCCGACAGCGACAACGATGGCCTCAATGACCGCGAGGAGATAGTCCTGGGGACCCGGGCGGACAACCCCGACACCGACGGCGACGGGCTCTCCGACGGCGGCGAACGGGCTGGCTACATGATGGACTTCTACGGCCTCTACCCCGACGCCTGGGCCTGGCCCGATCCCTTCAAGGCCGACGCCGACCGCGATGGCCTGACCGACAGCCAGGAGTTCGCCCTTAAGACCAACCCCAACGCCGGCGCCTACGACCTCAACGCCTGGATCTACGCCACGGCCGGCTACGTCCAGCCTGGCGCCACCGTGACCGTCAGTGTGGTTGGCGTCAACTTCACCGGGCGCACGGACATCAAGCCCCACATCCAGGTCCGCCTGCCCCCTACCATTACCCCCACCGAGTTCAACGTTTCCGGTCGGGTGCGCGGGGATGGGGAGTATAGCTGGTCGTGGACGCCGATGGTGGTGGAACCCGACGGCTGGCGCCACTGGACAATCATGGCCCCAGTGGCTATCGCTCCTGGCGCCATGTTCACGGTCACCGCTGTGGGCCGCCTGGACGTGACGCTGGCTCACGGTACCGTGGTCACCTTCACCAGCAGCCTGACCTATGCTAAATCGCCGACAGAGACCTTCTGGGCTGGCGACATGGGACGGGTCGTAGTGGACCGGATACGGCCCACGTCTGCCATCCTGGATCCGACGGACGGC
>JBHHTZ010000483.1:0-3747 GCA_046753605.1 Anaerolineae bacterium | reverse complement strand
TCTCCTGGACGGAGCAGGAATTCGCTTTTCCCTTCGAGCTCCTTGGCGATACGGCCCCGGCCCTGGCCGATTGGGACAACGACGGCGACCCCGACATGCTGATCGGGCAGGCCCACGGCACCGTCTACAAGTACACCAACGCCGGCAGCGCCTCAAACCCCGATTGGCGACCCGATGGCGAGCTGCTCACCCTGCCGTGGACGAACCACCCCCACCCCTTCCCGGCCTTCGCCGACATCGACGGTGACAACGACTACGATCTGTTCATCGGTGAGGGAGGCTGGCAAGGCGAGGGCGCCGGCGGCAACATCCACTACTACCGCAACGACGGCACGCCCGAATCTCCCAACTGGTTACTGGTCACGGATCACTGGCTTGGGCTGGACGTGGGGGGCTGGAGCACGCCGGCCTTCGTGGACATCGACAACGACGGGGACCTTGATCTGTTCATCGGCAACGAGGAAGGCGCGCTCACCTTTGTCGAGAATACCGGCACCGCCACCGCGCCGGCCTGGGCCGCGCCGCAGGAGCACTACGCCGGCCTGGAACCGGGCCGCTTCAGCGCGCCGGCCTTCTTCGACGTGGACGAGGACGGGGACCTTGACATGCTGATCGGCCATGTGGAAGGCTCCCTGACATACGTGCGCAACACCGGCAGACCAGACAGCCCCGCCTGGGAACTTGTTACAACTGAATATCCTGGCATCCGCGTGGGTGAGCGCGCCACCCCCAGCGTTGCCGATGGGAAGCTGTTCATCGGCGACGGCGACGGTGGACTGAACCTCTATCGCTACGCGGGATCGGGCTCTCCCCCGATGACGAGGGACACCTATGCGCCCGGAGACCAGGTTCAGGTCAAGGGCACAATCCATTTGTACAGCCCGGCCATCACCTCAACCACAGACGTGGACGCCATCTCGGTGAACGGTTGGCCCGGCCTGATGATGGTCTTCAACCAGGAGGGCCGGCCCCTCGCCGCCGAGAACTACTTCATGTCCACCATGCTCACCCCCACGGGGTTCCCGATTCAGCGGCCCCAACGGACCGGCGTGGAGTGGCCGGACGTCGCGATACACCTGGATGGCCTGCGCTATGCCGGGGGCCACGCTCTGGAGGGCGACTTCAGCGTGACTGGCCGGCTCCCCGACGACCTGTTGCCCGGCATCTACCGGCCAGGTTTCTTCCTCGACGTGACCGGGGTCCCCACCAGCACGACATGGCTGGCAGCCAACGTGACGTACCACACCTTTGGCCCCAACGAAGCCCTCCTCCCCCCCATCACCGTAGGGCGAATTGCCAATTCGCCCAACCTGACCTGGCGGCTGCTGATGGACGACTTCGTGCAGGGCACGCGGGGCGCCGGCGCGCGCGAGGATCGTGGGACCTTCGAACTCGCCTCGCAGATCGTCTCGCAGGGCGCAACCGTCTACGTCCCTCCGGTGGACGTACGCAGCGGCCGGCCCATCACCTACCGCCTGGAGCCTTTCCTGCCCATGATCTCCTACACCGACCGGCGCATGCCCACGCCGCCGCTCATCCCCTTCGATCTGCCCGGCGGCCGGCTCTGCGTGACCATCCAGAAGCCCGACGGCGCCACCCGCGACCTGGGCTGCGAAGCCTTCGCCCAGTCCTTCAACCGCACCAAGACCACCCGCGCCGGCCACGACCTCAACGTCGGCACGGTCCAACTGGATGACGTCTACTCGCTCAAAGCCGCCTCCGACCGCTTCCGCGTGGCATTCGACCAGTACGGCCACCACGTCATCACCATGACCGGCACTGTCAGCGATATATGGGGCAACAGCTACGCCGGCGGTGGCGCCTACGACGTCTGGGTAGCCCAGCCGCTGGACTTCGATCCCGGCGTCCTGCCCGGCACGCCCCTGGCCGTCGGCGACGCCTTCAACCCGACCATCCAGTTCTACCCCCGCGTCCCCGCCGACGTGAACATCACCGTCACCCTCTATCCCAACTCCGATCCCACCCAGGCCATCACCCAAACCATCGCCGGCCGCGCCAACCACTTCGGCTACTTCAGCCCATCCGATACGCAATCTCCAATCTCCAATCTCCAATACCCAATACCCAATACCCAATACCCAATAACCCTCACCGCCCCCGGCGAACTCCGACTCGACCTCACCGCCACCTTCACCGACGCCGGCGGCATCCTCCACATGGGCGCAATGACCTGGGGCGGAGTCGTCATGACACCCGAAAACGAGGCCGACCTGATTGCGCATGGCCGGCGCGGCCTGGACAGCCTGGGATACATCCCCAACCACTGGTTCGTCGCCAGCCGCGACCTGGACATCCCCGAAGGGGCCATCTCGCACACGTACAACCCGTATTACAACGGCGACATGCTGTGGACCCGGCTGAGCGACGGCCCCTACGGCGGCGACGCGCTCCTGATCGGGGCCAGTGTGCAGGATACCGTTGGCGCCATCGAATCCGCCATCCAGACCCGCGCCAACCGCTCGCCTCTGGAATTCGCCGGCCCTGGCAGCCTCAGCGAGCGGTTCAGCAAGGGCGAGATTCCACTGTTTACCAGCACGCGCTCGGGCCGGCCACCCCAGATGCTGATGGGACAGATCGGAGGGGTGGTGCCCGATGACGTAGACCAGATCGCTTACAGCTATCGCTCCTCGCAGCGCCCCGGCGTGCGCGTCCGCGAAGTCGTGTCCGAGGATGGCCAGAACGGCGGCTACTGGCGGCTGGATACCCTCTACGACGACCAGTTGGGGGTTGGCATCCTGGGCGATCAGCCCAATGACTTCAAGTTCGAGTACGTGGGGGCCGTCTACCGCGATACGTTCGCTTCGCTCAGGCCTGCACTGAGCCCAGCCGAAGTGACAGGTCTGGAGACGGGGCACAACGAGTATCTGGGCCAGGGCACGGGGTGGATCTTCATCCCCGACGATGATGCGACCGGCTCGCGTGCCATGCCGCCCTTCGCCGGCCCCGGCAACGGTGGCTGGACCACCGAGGGCGGCCCGCTCCTCACGCTGAAAGGCAAAGACATCCAAATCTTCATCCTGCCCACGGGCGTCCGGCCTGGCGCGGTGCTGGAAGTCGGCGATGCTTTTCGGTTTGCCGGCCACCTCATGCCCACCCTGGACAGCCAGGTGGCGGTGACGGTCACGGCCCCCAGCGGTGTGCGGCACATCGGCGGCGGGCAGGCCAACCACGTGGGCTACTTCTACGATCCGAACGATAGTTTCGTCGTAGACGAGCCGGGGCTGTGGTCAGTGGACGTGCGTGTCTGGCACGACGGACAGTGCTCCGGCGGGGCGACGATTCCGCCCTACCCGTCGGGGGATGTGCTGGGTAGCGAGAACGGTCGCTACTGGTTCTACGTCGTGCCGGCCAGCATCCCGCGCCTGGATGTGTCATCACCGTCGCCGGGGTTCCTGTCCTTTGACGGCGAAGTGAGACCCATCACCATCACCGGCCAGGCGCCGGCCGGCCTCACCGATGCCGTGGTAGACTACACCATCACCATGCCCGGCTACATCCTGCAACACGGCCAGGCGCCGGCCACGAATGGCGCCTACACCATCCTCTTCGACCCGGTCAAACTCCACGACGACTTCCCAAACCTGGACCTGATGGGGCGGGACGCGTTCGACAGGGCCGGCCTGGCCGACACCTTCTCCATCGGGCTGTTGTTGCGGGGGGAGGGGCCGGCGGGGACTGTCTACCGCGCCAACACGATCACCCTCCAGGGCGAGCAGGTGTTCGTTG
>JBHHTZ010000482.1:0-3751 GCA_046753605.1 Anaerolineae bacterium | reverse complement strand
CCAACCCCAACAAACACATTCACGCCCACACCGACCAACACGTTGACGCCGACGCCGACAAATACGCCGACGAATACACCGACACTCACGCCCACGCCCACACCGACAAATACGCCCACACCGACCAACACCCCAACGAATACATTCACACCGACGGCCACCGAAACGCCATCAATCACGCCTACGCCATCGGAGACACCTACGCCGAGCGCTACGCCGACGGCAACGCCAACACCGACTCAAACAAGCACGCCAACGCTGACTCCTACACGCACACCACTCTGTGCACCAGGCTCTGGTCAGATCGCCTTCTACGACGACTTCGACTCGGCCATGTTGGAGCCGGGTTGGTCCCTCGTCCGAGAAGACCCCAACTATTGGAGCCTGACCGCACGGTCAGACTACATGCGGATCCTGACGCAGGATGGGGCGATGTACGGGGGTGCGAACAGTGCTCGCAATTTGCTGTTGCGCCCGCTGGCCGACCATCAGGTGCCGCCCCTGGACATGGACCTCATCTGGACAGACCTGGAGATTCATCCGAATGCCGATTACCACCAGGGTGGCATCCTCCTGTATCAGGACGATGACAACTACCTGCGGCTTGTACGCACCTTCACTTTCGGACAGAGAGTTGCCTTTGTGGAAGAGATAGACGGTGAAGTCCAGGCCCATTTTACCACGGTGGACGATGGTGTTCTTGAATTGCGGCTTGTGAAAGAGCGTACAGCCTCGGGTGATGATGAATACATCGGATACTATCGAACGGGCACTGATCTGATTGAGGTAGGGCGGTTTACGGGCATTAGCTTCGTCAATCCACAGGTTGGCCTGGGCGCGTGGAACGGCGAAGGCACGGGAGCGCCGGAGATTCCGGCCGATTTCCAGGACTTCTGCCTGCTGGCGCGACAACAGACGCCTACTTCCACGCCCACGGCAACCGCTACAGCGACCTCCACAGCGACGGCAACCGCTACAGCGACCTCCACAGCGACGGCAACCGCCACCGAGACCGCCACGGCGACGGCAACCGCCACCGAGACCGCCACGGCGACGCCCACGGTAACAGGCACGCCACCGACGCCCACCAGGACGAGCACGTCCACCGCCACACCCACTGAGACGGCGACGGCGACAGTGACAGCAACGTCCACCGCCACGGCGACCCGTACGGCTACTGCTACCGAAACGACAACCCCGACAGCGACGCTCACGCCTACGAACACACCCACGCCGACAGCGACGGTCACGAGCACGACAACACAGACGGCCACGAGCACGGCAACACAGACGGCCACCGAAACTGTCACGCCGACTGCGACGTCCACGAGTACACCGACCGCAACGGCTACACGGACAGCGACAGCCACGACCACGCAAACCGCGACAGCTACGGCCACACATACGGCAACGAGAACGGCGACAGCTACAACCACTCGAACGGCGACGGTGACCAACACGCCAACGGCGACCGTGACACCGGCCATTGCCGTCATCAAGACGGCCAACCCCAGCAGCGTACCTGAACCGGGTAGTACTGTCACCTTCACAATACGTGTCACCAACACCGGCGTTGAGGCCGTCACGCTCAACTCGCTGCTGGATACCGTCTACGGCGATCTCAACGGCAAAGGGACGTGCTCTGTGCCGCAAACTATCGCAGTTGGGGCCTCCTATGAGTGCAGCTTCACCGCCGACGTGACCGGCAACGCCGGCCACACGGAGACAGACACAGTCACCGCTACGGCGACCGATGATCAGGGCAACACTGCCCAGGATTCCGACAGTGCCACTGTCACCGTCACCGGCGGACCATCCGGGTGTCCCAACGGTGCATCGCTTACAGTCAGAAAATACCACGATTTGAACGGCAACGGCACACGGGATGATAACGAGCCCTACCTGCCAGGCTGGATCTTCCGGATCACTTTCGACGGCCAGGTAGTCGATATCGTGACTGATGACACCGGCACGGCCACGTTGGGGGGACTCAACGAGGGCCAGAGAGTCACCATTGAGGAGCGCCTGGATCTGCTGCCAGACGAGAACTGGCTCTCGACCACCGGGAATCCGGTTCAAACGACGCTGGCCTGCGGTGAGAATGTGCTCAGATTCGGCAACGCGCACGGCGGACCGCCCAAGACCGGGCGCGGCGGCAGCTTCCCACCGGGCGCCGGCCTTCCCAGCCCCTGGACGTGGGCCGGCGTGCTGGCCGGCGCGGCCGTGTTCCTGACCCTGCTGGCCAGGGCGCGCCATTCAGCCACCCTGCTGGCCGCCGGACGCAGCGCGTTGCTCCAGCACGACGGCTGGCTGGGCTGGCTCTTGCTTCCGCTGGTGTTGCTCGCCATGGCCATCAGACGCCTGACTCGAAGACACCGCTAGTTACCTCCCCACCCCCAGAGAGGGCCGGCAATTGCCGGCCCTCTCTTTTTGCTTGCTGACGACGCGCATGCCCCCCCCTCAATCCCCCCCAAAGGGGGGGAGGCTTTCTTGTTCTCCCCCCGCTGGGGGGAGTTATAGGGGGGGACATGCGCGTTTGCTGGCCGCCGGCCAGTGTGGTAGAATAGCGTGGCTACAGAAAAACCCCAGGAGGAAACGCATTGCGTGACGTCGCCATAACGTTCGAGGTCGATCCGTCGCACACTGGCGAGGCGACCGTTGACTACCTGCCCTTTGGCACACGCGTTCTGAAGATCAGGGTTGTAAACACCGCCGGCCCGACCGATGCGCCGCTGGTGCTGCGGCCAGCCAACACCCCGGCCCCCGACCAAAACGCCGGCCGGTTCGCCGGCCACGCCGACGACCGCCCGGACATCTGGATCACGTGGGGTGGCGGTCACGAGCTCGGGCCATGCGCCCACGGCAGCGACATCGGCTGGCAAGAGATGTGCGCCCCGCTGGAGCGCGGTTCCAGCAGCTACACCTACTTTCACGTCACCCACCGCCCGGATGGCTCGCCGGCGAATCTTTCGGATGCAACACTTACCGTGCTGGCAGTGCCTCAGCCCTCGGGCGAGCCGGTCGGCCGCATGAAAATCAATCTCCGCGTGCCGCGTGGCAGTTCAGCGCACGAGGCCATTCGCCCCGTGTGGCTACCGGACGCAGACGGGGGGCGGATCGGGTTCCGTGGCTCGCGAATGCCGACCTATCTCTCGCGCTGGTGGCCTGAGCCTCAGATTCGCTACACCGGCACGCCGGCCCCCGACTTCTCGATCCGCTATCAGCCAATTTCTGAGCCGGCGGACTGGCCGTGGCTGCGCCTGTGGCGAGCGGCCGGCGTGGCCCTGCTCGGCGAACCGGGGCGGGTCGAAATCCGGCTGGGTGATCAGCCCATCATGACGATCTCCGGCAACATCGAGCCGGCCCTGTTTCGGGATCGCTGGATGCTGCCTGAGGTGTATCGGTTCTACAGCCCGCGCTACGTGGTGCTGCGACTGTGGTTCTTCTGGCTGGATACCCGCCTCGACGCGGTGCGCCACCAGGTTCACGAGATTCCGGACATCGAGCGGTTCGATGTGTTGATCGACCTGCAGGAGCGGCGGGCGTTGTATGCCTGCACAGACCTGCACTGGCGGGAGATGTGGGGCACGGTTCGCCGGCAGCCCATCATGTCCCACATCGGGCTGTCGGCCGGCCAGCTTCTGCGTCTGCTGGGACAACGAATCGAGGACGAGTTCTTTAGTCTGCTTGTGATCTGGGATGAGACAGAGGGTGTCGTTCGGAATCCAGCAGAGCTTCTGTGTGAGGAACT
>JBHHTZ010000481.1:0-3755 GCA_046753605.1 Anaerolineae bacterium | reverse complement strand
AAGACGTAGTACTCTTGCGTCTTGCGTAGTGCGTATCGTTCTACTCATACCTCAACGCCTCGATCGGGTTCAACTGCGCTGCGCGCCAGGCCGGGTAGATGCCGAAGAAGACGCCGACGGCGATAGAGAACCCGACGGCCAGCGCGACAGACTGGATGGACAGCACAGTCGTAATCACATCGAAGGAGTTGACAAGCTGGGCGATGCCGGCCCCCAGCAAAACACCTATCACACCCCCGATCACGCTCAACACGATGGATTCGATCAGAAACTGCACCAGAATGTCGCGGCGCTTGGCGCCCACAGCCTTGCGGATGCCGATCTCGCGTGTCCGTTCGGTGACACTGACTAACATGATGTTCATGATGCCAATGCCACCGACCAGGAGTGAGATGGCGGCGATGGCCGCAAGAAACAGAGTCAAGATGGTCGTGATCTGGTCGAACGCACCCAGCAGGTCTTGTTGTGTGAAGATCGTGAAGTCGTCATCACTGAACTCGATATTGTGACGTCGCCGCAGCGTGAGCGTGATTTCCTCGATGACACGGTCGATGTCGGCTTCGCTGGTCGCGGACACGTTGATGACAGTGACGAGATGCTCGCCGCCGCGAATGGCACGCGCTCCCAGCAGCCGGCTCTGGGCCGTGGTGATGGGCAGCATGATGCGGTCATCCTCGGTGAACCCGAAGAACCCGCCACCTCCCCGCTCCTCAAGCACGCCGACAACGCGGAAGGGGACCTGTTGAATTCGGATGATCTCGCCGATGGGATCGGCGCCGTTGAACAGGTTCTCCGCCGGCAATTTGCCCAGCACGGCGACACGCGCCAGGGTATCCATGTCCGTCTGCGTGATGAATCGGCCGCGTGCCAGAGGCCAGTTGCGCACTTGCTGGTACGACGGTGTCACGCCGATGATGTCGGTGTTGACGTTGCTGCCGGCGTAGATCACCTGGCCGCGTCGCTGCAACATCGGTGCGATGCCGGCAGCGTGGGGCACATTGTGCGGATCAGCCAGGGCGTAGGCATCCTCCAGGGTCAGTGACGGTGCAGTGCCCAGGGCCAGGGCCGGCCCACCCCCGCCCTGCTCCACCGAGCCAGGGATCACGATAACCAGATTGGAGCCGATGTCCTGAATCTGGCTGGTGATGGCAGCGCCGGCTCCCTGTCCGATGGACAGCAGCGCGATCACCGCACCAACGCCGATAATGATTCCCAACATGGTCAGGATGGAACGCAGCTTGTTGGCCGCCAGACCATCCAGCGCCACGCGGATACTTTCAACTATGTTCATTCATGCTCTCCAGCACATCGCCGGCCTGCAGCGGACTCTCGACGACCTCCTCACCCTCCACCAGCCCGTCCCGGAGGTGGACGAGCCGCTGGCAGTGTTGAGATACATCCGGCTCGTGGGTGACGACCACGATGGTGATGCCCTGCTCGCGGTTGAGTTCCTGCAAAATGGCCAGAATCTCCTCGCCTGAGCGGGTATCCAGGTTGCCTGTAGGCTCATCTGCCAGGATGATAGACGGGGTGGTGACCAGAGCCCGCGCGATGGCGACACGCTGCTGCTGGCCGCCGCTGAGTTCTGTCGGGTTGTGGTGCAACCGGTCACCCAGCCCGACGGCCTCCAGCGCCGCTCGCGCCCGCTCGCGCCGACCGGGTGCGCCGGCATACAGTAGCGGCAGCTCCACCTGGGCCAGCGCGTTGGTCCGTGGCAGCAGGTTGAACGTCTGGAACACGAACCCGATCTTGCCATTCCGAATCTCAGCCAGCTCGTCGTCGTTCAACTGACCGACATCGACGCCATCGAGCAGATAACGCCCGTCTGTGGGCTGATCCAGACAACCTACGATGTTCATGAGCGTGGACTTGCCGCTGCCGGACGGCCCCATGACGCCAATGAATTCGCCCCTCTGTACCTCCAGAGAGACACCGCGCAGGGCATGGACCTGGACCTCACCCATCCGGTATACTTTTGTGATGTTTTCTATTCGAATGACAGATTCAGTCATTTGGCCCTTCGTTGCTCCGAGGCTAGTTGGCTGGATGGTTAGATGGCCGGATGGCTAGTTGGCTGGATGGCTAGATGGTTAGATGGCTGGATGGCTTGCAGAGTGCTCAGCCATCCAGCCATCCAGCCATCTAGCCAATCCTACTGCCCTCCGCCCCCGAAGAACCCGCCTTCGAGAGGGTTGTTGCTGGGCACAACACTCGTGATCACCCGATCGCCTTCGGCCAGGCCGCTCTTGATTTCCACGAACTGGTCATTCCGAAGGCCGATTTCGATTTCCACGGGCACGGTTTCGCTGCCTCGTGGCACCAACACCACTCGCTTGCCCTCCTGCGTTCGGACGGCTCGATTCGGCGCCATCAGCGTGTTGTCCTTGCGGGCTACGACGATGTCCACCCCCGCCGTCATACCGGGGCGCAGCGGCATCTCCATCGGGTCTGGCTGGACGGTGACGCCGTAGGTGACGATGCCCTGTTGAATGGTGCCGGCCGGCGACACCTCCGTCACCTGGCCGCTCAACTCTTCGCCGGGGAACGCATCCAGGGTGATGGTGGCCGGCTGCCCCTCTTGGATCTTGCCGATGTCTGTCTCGTCAATGGCCAGCCCGATCTTGAACTCCGAGGTGTCGATGAGCACCACCGCCGGCAGCGCCGCCGATACCAGCTCCCCCTCGGTCACGCCTACGGTGGCCACGGTGCCGGCCATCGGTGCTACAAGCGTGGCGTTTTTCAGCGCCAGTTCGGCCTGGTCCAGCACGGCCCGCGCCTGATCCACCTGGGCCTGGGCGGCATCCAGTTCCTCGGCTGAGGCGCCGGCCTTCAGTTTCTGGATTTGGGCTTCGGCCTGCCGCACCTGAGCCTGGGCAGCAGCCAGTTCGGCTTCGCTGGCGCCTTCCAATAAACGCTGGAGCTGGGCCTGAGCCTGGGCCACCTGGGCTCGCGCCGCCGCAACGGCCGCCGCGTCGGGCGGCGACTTCAACTTCTCATAGGCGGCCGCGGCCTGATCCACGTTAACCTGGGCGATGAGAGCCTGGGCCTTCGCCTGGTGGCACTCGGACGAACTGGCGGGGATGACTCCCCGGGCCAGCGCCTCTTCCGTGCTGATCCCCGTGCGTCCGCAGATGCTGTCGCGCTGCGATTGAGCGGCGAAGAGCTGGTTCCTGGCCTGGTCCACGTTGCGCTTGGCCTGGTCCATCTCGAACTGGTCGGGGCCGGCTAGGACCTTGTTCAGGCTTTTCTGTGCACTGTCCAGCGCAGCGCGGGCGGCCTGAACGTCAATTTCGTCGGAGCCGGCTTGGAGCTTGTCCAACTGGGCCTGGGCGCTGTCAACAGCCGCCTGGCCCGCCGCCAGGTCTTCGGACGAGGCGCCGGCTTTGAGTTGTGCCAGCCGCGCCTGGGCCGCTGCCAGGCCGGCCCGCGCCTGGGCAACCTGCAACTCCAGTTCGCTGGTGTCCAGCTTTACCAGCGGATCACCAACGGCGACTTGATCGCCGGCTTCCACGTAGACTTCGGCGACCTGGCCTGGTGTCTTGAACATGAGCGCCGCCTGACGCCGTGCTTCGATGGTGCCGCTGGCGCTCACCTGGGCGATCATCGTGCCGCGCTCGACGACGGCCGTTTCCAGTTCTGCTGTGGCCGGCTGGCTGCCGGCCGACCACTGGCGGAATCCGAAGACGGCCAGCACCGCCAGGACGACAATTACGATTCCGATGATTGATCTTCGACTCATCTGGGTATTGGCTCCT
>JBHHTZ010000480.1:0-3757 GCA_046753605.1 Anaerolineae bacterium | reverse complement strand
CAGTTCGTTACCCAGCAGTAGTTGGGGGCACGTGGGTGCCCCTGAACCGCAGATTCGCCCGGGGTGGGCCAGGAGTTGGCCGGCACCGGGCTACTGGCTGCGAAGCCGAGGAGGCGTGGCGACGATGTGACCGCCCATGCCGCCATGATTCCAGTTGGCACATCGCTTGCCAATAGCCCCTGTTGCCCTCCAAAGGCCCGCCGTGCATCGGTGGGCTTTTTGCTTTTCCCCGCATGATCTGCCCCTGCTGAGACGAACACCACCTGAAGCGCTATCTCAACCTCACACCGAAGCAAGGAGACAGGCCAATGACCGACATGGTGAAGCTCGCTGACGTCGAAACTGAACTGCGTGAAAGCCTGGAACGCGGGTACAGCGCACGGGCCCGGGCTATCCTGGCCGACATGCACCCCGCCGACATCGCCGATCTCCTGGACGTGATGGATGAGGACCATCGCCTCCAGGCGTTCAGTCTCCTGGAGGACGAAATCGCCAGTGAGGTGCTGGACGAGACCCAGGCAGAGGCGACGCTGGACCTGCTGGAAGCTGTCCCTGACGAGCACCTGGCTGACTTGTTGGAAGAGCTCCCCATGGACGACGCAGCGGAACTCCTGGGAGATCTGCCGCCTGAGTATGCAGAAACCCTCATCGGCTTGATGGAGCCGGAGGATGCGGCCGAGGTTCGGGGCCTGCTCGAATACAGCGATGAGACCGCCGGCCGGCTGATGACCGAAAAGGTGGTGCGTGTCCGCCGGCGCTGGACGGCTCAAGAGACGATCGAGTATCTGCGGGATATTGATCCTGAAACGGAGACGCTGGCCTATCTCTACGTCGTGGACGATGATGACCGCCTGGTCGGTGTCGTACCTCTCCGCGATCTTATCACAGCGCCGGCCAACACACTGATCCGAGACATCATGGAGCCGGACGTCATCTCCGTGACGGTGGACACCGATCAGGAAGAGGTCGCTCGTTTGGTGGCCAAGTATGACTTCTTCGCGATTCCTGTGGCGGATCGCGAAGGCCGGCTGGCCGGCATCATCACCCACGACGACGTGGTGGACATCCTGGAAGAGGAGTTCACCGAGGACGTCCACCGATTGGGTGGTTCGCAACCGCTGGAGCGCCCCTACTTCGCCCTATCGATCCCACAGGTGGTTCGGAAGCGCATCGGCTGGCTGCTGTTGCTTTTCGCAGCCGGTAGCCTGACCGGGACGGTGATGCGTCACTTCGAGGGCGAACTGGCGGCCGTGGTGGCGCTGGGCACTTTCATCCCCTTGATTATCGGGACTGGGGGCAATGCCGGCTCGCAGACGGTGGCCACCATCATCCGTGCTCTGGCCCTGGACGACGTCCGCACCAACGATCTGCCGCGCGTCCTGGGGCGGGAAGCTCTCACGGGCCTGGGAGTCGGATTGCTGCTGGGCGTCATCGGTTTGGCGCTGGCTTTGATCTGGGGAACCGGCCTGCGCATGGGGGTGACGGTCGCCGCAACGCTGCCGGCGGTGTGCGTCTGGGCCGAGGTGGTCGGCGCGCTCATCCCCATCACAGCCGACCGCGTCGGCATCGACCCGGCCCTGGTCTCCACGCCCTTCATCAGCACGCTGGTTGATGCCACGGGCCTGTTCATCTACTTCAGTGTAGCTCAGGCGGTTCTTGGCCTATGAGACATCGCCGGCCAGAATACAATTCGGCTGTTGGAAATGCGCCAACGTTCGCCATGCCTCCGCTGAGCTTGGCCGAAGGGCAGGCTTCGCGATTGGCGGCGTCCTGAGCTTGTCGAAGGGTTGGCGCAGCTTCAATCGCCAATCTAGCAATTACGATCCATTTTCAAACGGGCGTCGGCATCGTTGCCTTTGGGGCAGCTTTCTCCCACCGCGTCGCTCTCTTCGCTAGTTCTGCTCCCTCACCCTCGTACCAATTGTAAAGCGTGGCCGGGTCAAAGTCGGCGCCATTAGGCCATACCAGAGTGTGAACCTCTGGGTCAAGGCGCACTTGATCGAAAAGTGTCAGATCACGCAAAGGGCCATAGTAGTATCCATGGAGAACTGGTTCGAAGTTGATCGTGCGCTCCTCGTTGTTGTCGAAGGTGATACGCAATGTGTACGGCCCAACTATCTCGAAATCAACCACATTTACCAGCAGGTGGCTCATTCTTTGTCACTCCTCTTATTTACGTTGCAGGGGTGGGATTTTGTTGATTGCTTTCCCTGCGTTGGCAAGGTTCCAATCTTCCATCAGATCTTCCTGATAGAGCTCCATCCATGCCTCTACAAGGCGTCGTTGGCGATGCGGCAATTCGCCGGCAATAAGCTCAATCGGGGCAATGCTATACACCGCTTTCTTCTCTTGATAGTAAGCATGCACGTATCGAGGATATATTCAACGGTCAAACGCGTGCCCCTGACAACAGGCTTGCCGACAATCACTTTGGGGTTAAGTGTGATTCGTTCAAGTAGTTTCTCATCACTCATGGCATTCATCTCCTGCCGTCATGATACACCGAGCTAACAGCCATATTATACAGAACCCTGCGGCCAGGTCAACTGTCAGCCACACGGAGCGTTGAAACGCCCCGCTGATACCCACAAACCTGTTGAAACGGGTTGATCCAGTGCGTTTCCAACGCACTTCGCAGTATCAGCCGCGATGTCCTGAGCTCGTCGAAGGGGTGATTTCAATCATCGGCGGGCCAGCCGGGAGAGCGTTCCCCCAAGTAGTAGTACATACGCCCTTGCAGTACGAAACACGTTTCACGGCTGGCGAACTTCCGACTCCACCGTCAGGGTACCGCTTTTCTCGAATTCCAACACCACCGTGAACCGGTCGCCGGCCTTCAAGTCCCGTTTCAGACCGATGAGCATGATGTGAGCGCCGCCAGGCTCGAAAACGACGCGGCTCCTGGCCGGCACCTCAACGCCGCCGGCGATGGGCTGCATCTGCATCACATCGCCCTCCATTTTCGTCCGATGTAGTTCCAACGCGTTGGCGACATCGCTTTTGGCGCCGGTCAGGCGGTCCGGTTGCCGGCCCTGGTTTTCCAGCGTGAGATAGACGACACCGGTACCGCCGGCCGGCGCTGGTCGCGACCAGACATCCCTGGCGCGAAGACTAGGGCCAGCCGGCCCCTGAACCCCACAAGCAGCCAGCACCCCAATGCAGAGGACGCAAGACGCGAGACGCAAGACGAATCGCATCCGCTCACCCTCTCAGCAGTTCGCGAACATCGTGCACAATATCGTCCGCCGGCGTTCCAAAACTGTAACTCAATCGCCACCGTCCTTGAGGATCGACGATCAATACCGAGGAGCTGTGATTGACCACGTAGTCGAGCGCACTGCCCGATTCCTCAGCCTTCTCATGGTAGATGCTGTAGGCTGTGTAGACCGGGGCCAGCTCTTCGGGGGTTCCCGTCAGCCCGATGAAATCGCGGCTGAAGATGGCCAGATGTTGCTGCAAGCGCGCCGGCGTGTCCCGCTCCGGATCAACGGTGATGAAGACGAAGCGCACGCGCTTCGCGTCGTCGCCCAGGGCATCGGCGACCTGCTTCCAGTGGGCCAGGGTGGCGGGGCACACATCCGGGCAGTGGGTGTAGCCGAAAAAGAGCAGCACAACCTGCCCCCGCTGATCGCTGAGACGAAAAGCATCACCGTGCTGGTCGGTCAGGGTGAAGTCGGTGGCCGGCGGCGGGGGATTCAACTCTGTGCCCCGAAATGAGGGGGCGGAGCGCCCACAACTCGCGAGGCCCAGGAGAGCC
>JBHHTZ010000479.1:0-3763 GCA_046753605.1 Anaerolineae bacterium | reverse complement strand
CCGATGAATCGGGCTTTCGGCGCCATTTCGGGCGGACAAGCCCCATTGATGGGGCGCAGCTTTGTAGCCCGCCGACCCTTCGACGAGCTCAGGACGTCGCTTCATCGGCGGGCGGGCCTGTCGGACTCAGTACCCTGATTATTTTCTCAAACTTCATCAACACGTTTTCGGTAACAGACGTCGAATTCATTCGATGGCTTCACCGACATGCAAGAACCAAGGAGAATGCAACCATGACCTATGCTATCAACCGTGCGACCGTGCTCGGCGCCGGCACCATGGGCGCAGCCATCGCGGCCCACCTGGCCAACGCCGGCATCCCGGTCTACCTGCTGGACATCGTGCCCAGGGAACTCACCTCGAAGGAGAAAGCCAAAGGGCTGACGCTGGATCACCCGGCGGTGCGCAACCGCATCGTCAATGAGGGGTGGCAGCGTTGTGTGAAGGCGAAGCCGGCCAACCTCTTCACGCCGGACATCGCCGAGCGCGTCGCCCTGGGTAACATGGAAGACAACTTCGACTGGGTGGGCGAAGCTGACTGGATTATCGAGGCCGTCGTCGAGCGGCTCGACATCAAACAGCAGGTCATGGCCCGCGTCGAGGCGGTCCGCAAGCCGGCCAGCATCGTCAGCACCAACACCTCTGGCATCCCCATCCACCAGATCGCCGACGGTCGCTCGGAGGACTTCAAGGCCCACTTCCTGGGTACGCACTTCTTCAACCCGCCTCGCTACCTCAAGCTGCTGGAGGTCATCCCACACGCGGAGACCCAACCGGAGATCGTCGAGTTCATGCGCGAGTTTGGCACGCGCCGGCTGGGCAAAGGCGTGGTGATCTGCAAAGACACGCCCAACTTCATCGGCAACCGCCTCATGTCCATCGTCGGGGCATACACGCTGAACTACGCCCTGGACCACGACTACACCGTCGAAGAGGTAGACGCCCTCACCGGGCCGATCATCGGCCACCCCAAGACGGCCACTTTCCGGCTTCAGGATTTGGTGGGAATCGACGTGGCGGCCTTCGTGGGCGAAAACCTCTACGAGGCCATTCCCGACGATCCGTATCGCGAGGAACTCAGGCACGCCAAAGCGTCGGCGCTCATCCAGGCCATGCTGGAGCGCAAGTGGCTGGGCAACAAGGCCGGCCAGGGTTTCTACAAGCGCGTGCAAACGGAGGAAGGCCGGCAGTTCTGGGTGCTGAACCTGGAGACGCTGGAGTACCAGCCACCCAGCAAGCCATACTTCAAGTCGGTCAGCGAGTACAAAGAGGTGGAGGACGTGCGCGAGCGCGTGCGGGGACTCTGCGCGGCTGATGACCGCGCCGGCCAGTTCGTCTGGGCCACCACCGCTTTCGGCCTGAACTACGCCGCCAGCGTCATCCCCGAGATCGCCGACGACATCCTCGCCATCGACAACGTCAGCAAGTGGGGCTTCAACCACGAACTGGGCCCCTTCGAGACGTGGGACGCGCTGGGCGTCGCCGAGTCGGTGGCGCGCATGGAGGCTGACGGTATGTCGGTGGCGCCGTGGGTCAAGGAGATGTTGGAGGCCGGCCACACCACGTTCTACAAGCGGGAAAATGGACAGCTCCGCCACTACGATCCGGCCACAAAAGACTACGTCGCCGCTCAAGTCGATCCCAGAGTGATCCTCCTCAAAGACCTGAAAGCCGACGAGAAGCGGATCATCGCCAGCAACCCCAGCGCCGACCTGGTGGATCTGGGCGATGGCGTGCTGTGCGTGGAATTTCACACCAAGGTGAATGCGCTGGATGAGGACATCTTCAGGATGATCGTCCAGGCGAGAGAGGAACTGGAGAATGACTGGGTGGGGCTGGTCGTCGGCAACCAGGGCGAGCATTTCTGCGCCGGCGCTAACCTCTTCATGATCGCCATGGCAGTTGTCCAGGAAGAGTGGGAGCGGCTGGAGGGGATGATCAGGCAGGGGCAGGACGCTCTCATGGCGCTGCGCTACAGCCCCAAGCCGGTGGTCAGCGCGCCCTTCGGGATGGTGCTGGGGGGCGGCGCCGAGGTGATGATGGGGGCGGCGGCCATCTGTGCGGCTGCTGAGTCGTACATCGGGCAGGCGGAGGCCGGCGTGGGGCTGGTGCCGGCTGCCGGCGGCTGCAAGGAATTGCTACGCCGGGTCGTCTCGCCGGTGGTGCGGGCCAACCCGTACGCCGATCCGGCTCCCTTCCTGCGCCAGATCTTTGAGATGGTTGCCATGGCGAAAGTGAGTACCAGCGCCGAGGAAGCGCGCCAGTGGGGCTTCATCACGCCGGCTGACCGGATTGTCATGAACGGCGACCACCTGCTGCACGAAGCCAAACAGATGGTGCTGGAAATGGCCGAGGCGGACTATCGTCCGCCGGTGCGGAGCGAGGACAAGGTGTGGGCCGCCGGCGCCAACGGACTGGCGGCATTGCAGATGCAGGTGTGGAGCATGAAGGAGGCCGGCTACGCCTCCGAGCACGATGCGCTGATCGCCAACAAGGCGGCCTACATCCTGTGCGGCGGCAAGCTCACCAAACCGCAGTGGGTGGACCCACAGTACATCCTGGACCTGGAGCGAGAGGCGTTCCTGTCGCTGCTGGGTGAGCAGAAGACCATTGACCGCATCTGGCACATGCTGAACACGGGCAAGCCGCTGCGGAACTAGAACTTGTTAATCCAGGAGGTTTCCTTCATGCAACCGCTTCGTGCGGTTACGGGTTGACCTTTTCTGAGCGCCGGCTTATAATGTCCTTACCCGACGCGGTCGGGGTGTAGGTGGCATGGCCGGCTCGGCGGGCATGGAACGATCGTATGGCAGAGCATGTAAAGATTGGAGAGGAGCACTACGAGCTGCTGAGCCGCCACGCTCGGCGCGTGGGCATGTCCCGGGCCGAGATGTGCCGGCGCGCTATTGACCTGTACACAACCGTCATCGATCAGCCGTCATTCTGGCGGGCCGTGCAAAAGCTAAATGGACGCCGGTTGGTAGACGTGATCGTCGCGTTGCTAGGATTGTGGGTTGAGGGAGAAATCGTCCTCGAAGGTGACCCAGAGTGACCCCAAGGATACCTGAGTATCCCTGAGTATACTTGTTCCGCATACTCAATAGTTGGGCGGCACGTGATCGCCACCAAGATAAAAGGAGAAAGACAGTATGAGCTATCTTAGCGGTTTCATCGCCACTGTAATCGACGAGCAAGGCAACTCAGATGTTGCGAGAATCAACTTAGTTCATCGCAAAGAGATTCTGTACGGCATAGACAGCGAAACCGTCGAAGGCTTGAATATCTTTCAAGGTCGTAGACAGTTGAAGCCAACCATTGCAGTCGAGGGTGGAAAGACTCTGGTGAAGTTCTCTGCGAAGCCTGAGAAATGGCTTGGGATGACTTATCGGAGGGTCGGCTTTGTTACAAGCGATGAGGGTTTATGGAGCTATTGCGATCAATGGTACATCCCTAATGAAACTATGTTTATGCTGATGTTGCCGCCCTATGCCGTAGTACGTAGCCTAAATGCCGAAGGGCTAAAGAGAAACCAATTTGATCTGGAGAACCACCTTGTGATGACGCAATTCTTCTCAGGAGGTGATTTGGACATTAGACTCGAGTATGTTGTCAACTCAGAGGAATACGTAGCTAACCGTCCGGCAACTCTTGAGAGATCTTCATTTCCACATACCGGCGACATGCTTCTCCAAACCTATCAGTCTGATTCATTCGCAGTTCGAAAAGCATTGACAGGACTTTCTTCGACAGTAAGCTGGGTTGC
>JBHHTZ010000478.1:0-3766 GCA_046753605.1 Anaerolineae bacterium | reverse complement strand
GGCGAAGGTCTCCTGACCGAGCCCTGCTTCGCCTCGGTCGGGAGACCTTCGGCGATCGTAGAGGGACCTGCGGCGATCGTAGATGTGTTGCGATACAGCACCAGATGGCCGGCCCGCTCGCCGACCAGCAGCTCCGGGTCGCCGTCGCTGTCCAGGTCGGCCAGGGCAGGGTGGGTCCAGTTCAGGCCACCCAAGTAGAGGCCGGGCACCGTCTTCCCCTCGTAGGCGCCGGTAAGCACCCGCGTCCACTCTCCCTCGACCACGACCGGGCCGACGGCGCCGGTGATGGCCCAGGCCGCGCCGACGTAGTTGCGGGTTTCGGCGGGGTCATCGACGTGGAGGTCCAGCCCGCCGGCGGCAGCGAAGGGCAGCTCGTGCGGGCCGGCGGTGTGGGTGTGAGGCACGTTGATGATGGTACCGGGGAAGGGGTTCACACCTTCGGACACGCCGACATCCAGGGCGTTCCAGCGGCCTTCGGTGGCCGGCCCGTGTTTGATCATGATCGCCGAGCCAGGTGGCGCGTAGATGCGGGCGGTGAAGCTGCCGTCGGCCTCAGAGATGGCGTGAGCCTGGTGGGTGGAGTTCAGGTTGACCAGCAGGACGTGGGCCAGGGGCAGGGCTGCGCCCGGCGCGCCGGTGACGACCGCCTCTCCCAGGCCGTCCGGCGGACCGATGGTGATTCTGGAGGCGTCGGGTGGGTCGTAGGGGATGGGGTGGACGTAGGCGGTGTTCAGGGGCAGGTCCGCGCTCAGGTCGGCGGTGCGCAGGTCGAAGGGGTGGGTGGTCTGGTAGTACGGGGCCGGCGGGTTGTGGGCGGTCACGTAGTAGATGTCGGGCGGCAGCACGGCCTGGTGGTGCTGCGTCGCGTCATCCCAGTCCAGTTGGTACCACTGGTTGTACGACTCGGTGTCCCTGAGCGCATTCGCAAGGGGCTGCACCTCAAGCCCAACATCACCCGTAATCGGCGTGCCGTCGCTGCCAACAGGTCGCAGGCTGAGCAGATAGCCGGTGGTGACGGTGAAGTTCTGAGTGAAGCTGGCGGTAACGCCATTCATCCAGAGGTTGACCTGGGTGAGCCGCGTGGATATGTCAGGACGTACGTGGAACCACAGCTCGCCCGGGGTCTGGATGGAGACGCTGTAGGAGCCGCCGGCGTCGGTCCACGTCTCCTGCCAGTCCTGGGGCGATCCGACGCCGACCCAGGCATTGGGGACGGGGCCGGCGGGGCCAGAGACGGCGCCGGAGACGGTGATGGCGCCGGCCTGGACCCGTGGAAGGGTGATCCTGGAGAACGAAGCCACCCTGGTCACGCCGATGGGCAAGATAAGCAAGATAGCGCAGATGACCAACAGCGAAAACGCGAACGCGATCACCCTTCTGCCAGCATGCATGGCAAACCTCCAGTCGAATCCTTGCGAAGGCCTGCCCCGGCCCAGGGGTTCACGAGGTGATTCTGGGCCGGCAGTGTCCTCGCAAGCCGAGAATCGCTCTATTGGCAAGGCCATCCGTAACCTTCGCAAGGGCTGTCTGACAGCGATCAGCAAGTCAGAGACCCAACACGTGCTTCAATTCTTCCTCGATGGCCTGCATGTCCGCCGGCGGCATACCCCCCAGCCGGCGTTCGATCATCGTCTGCTTGATTGTTCGGATGATAGCCGTGGCGACTGACGGGAAGAGCAACCCGGCCTCTTGCCAGCCGGCAATCAGGTGATCACCCACCAGCCGGCGATCTACGTTGCTGGTGATGGCCACCATGATCGCCTCCTGCCGGCCCTGGTGGTAGTCACTGGTGCTCACGATGACAGCCGGACGGCGCCTGGACCCGGTCTCGTCAGCAAAGACGAAACGCACCAGGACGACATCCCCCCGTTCACAACTGGTCATACGCCGCATCCTTGTCGTTGTCCCACAATTCCGCCAGAACAGGGTCGGCCTGGGCGGTCAGGGCCAATAACCCCTCTTGCTCTATCAGCTCCTCCCAGTCCTTCGCCAGTCGCTCCTCGATAGTCTCCAACATGTACTGACGAATCGAAACATCGCGCTGAGCCGCTACGAGGCGCAGGCGGCGTTTCAAGTCCGCCGGCAGGTCTATGGTCAAACGGGTTCGTTTGGCAACTGTAGACATGGCAATTCACCTCCGCAGTGATTTTATCACCTTTGTGCCAGGGTGACAAGTTGCCTTGGACCCTTCCATCTCCGAACCCTTGCGAAGGTGTGTGCGGCGGTCTTATCAGCATGTCCCATTTCCATGAGCCGGCGATTCTCCGGTGAATGGCTCTGCGGAACCTTCGCAAGGGTTGTCACTCATACGGCAAAGCCTCCAGAAAAGCGATCAGGTCCTGGGTCTCGGCCTCCGACAGCCGGCCACGCACGTCGTGTTCGCTCTCCGAGCTAGGGAAAGTTAGCGCATCGTACAGCGTGCCGGCGCTGCCATCGTGGAAGTATGGGGCGCTGTCGTAC
Source organism: Anaerolineae bacterium (assembly GCA_046753605.1). Classification (GTDB taxonomy): domain Bacteria; phylum Chloroflexota; class Anaerolineae; order Epilineales; family JAANWY01; genus JBHHTZ01. The sequence goes on along the minus strand of JBHHTZ010000478.1, from coordinate 1,306 downwards.
AGGCCGCGCAGCGTCGGCGTGTCGAACTCTGGGCCGATCTTCTCGTCGGGCGTGGCTGTTCCCACGTCGTGCTTCTGGCTGTCGGTGTAGAAGGGTGGCGGATGGCAGTCGATACAGCCCAAATCGGGGTCTTCGAAAATCGCCTGGCCCCGCTGCTCGGCTTCGGTCAGCGGCTCACCGTGGGCGTGGGCCGGGCTCAGCGGGATTTGCAGCGAGTCGATGAAGGTGGCCAGGCTGTCCAGGTCGAAGGAGCGGCCCTGGTTGGGCGGCTGGTGCACACAGTCCACCGGGGACAATGAGCAGTTCACTTCCCCCTCGATCAGACCGGCGCCGAAGTTCTCCTTGCGGATGACGAACTCGGCGTCGGCGCTCTCGTCCCACTCGCCCGACCAGCGCAGGGGGTAGGTCTGGATCATGCCCAGCAGTCCCGTGGTGTTGCGCGGGCCGGCAAACCCGAAGAACCACGTGCGCCCGTCCTGCTCGCCCTCGAAATGACAGGTGTTGCAACTGATCCACTGCGCCTTGCTCATGCGGGGGTCATCGCTGCTGTGGAAGAGGCGCTTGCCGTTCAGCAGGATCGGCGGCAGGGGGATGCGAGTAACCTCGATGGTGGCCTTGACGGTGTAGGCAGCCGTGTCGATGACGGAGACGGTGCCGGCCAGGGTGTTGTTCACGTAGGCCGTGGCCCCATCCGGGGAGAGGACGATGCCGCGCGGGTTGTCCTGCACCTCGATGTGGGCGGCGAGCCGGCGGCCGGCCATGTCCACCACCGAGACGTCGTTGCTGGCGGCGTTGACCACCCACAGCTCCCCCCCGTCGGGCGTGACGGCAGCGTCGAAGGGCAGGCCCACGCCGGGCGGGTCCAACGTCCCCAGGGCGATCTGCTGCCCCACCAGGTGCTGCTGCGTCGTCAGGTCGATGAGCGACACCAGAGGGAAGACGGTGGTGTCGAAGGTCAGCGCCCGGTTGGTGGTGTTGGAGCGGGTGTGGGGGACGTAGGCGGTGCGGCCGTCGGGGGAGAGGACGATGGACTGGGTGAGGTTGCTGTCGGGCCACAAAGGGGTATTGGATATTGGGTATTGGGTATTGGGTATTGAGCTCCAATACCCAATACCCAATATCCAATATCCAATCTCTGACGATGCTTTGAGGAGGAGGGGCAGATAGGCAAGATGGCGGTCCAGAGCTACGACACTCACTTCACCAGTGAGGAGGTGGGTGACGTACAGCCTTCGGCCATCGTCGGTGATCGCCAGGCCGCTGGGGCGGTCGGGGACGGGGAGGGTGTCTACGACCTCCAGGGTTG
>JBHHTZ010000477.1:0-3767 GCA_046753605.1 Anaerolineae bacterium | reverse complement strand
GTGCCCTTCGCCCGAGGCCATGAGCTGAACCCTTCGACGGACGCCGGCATCACCCACAAGGTGGGGATCGATGCCACCGCGCCGTATCCCAGGTCTGAAACCTTCGAGCGGGCCAAGACGCTGGAGGTTGATCTCAGTCAATATCAGATCACATAGAGGTGCAATCATGAGCCTGGTTCGCCTGCTGGACGAATCCGAATATGCTGAAGAGGTTGCTGCACTGGACCGGAAGGTACGGGAGTACACCCGGGCTCCGGTAATGATGAACTATGAACGTTGATGCATTCTTGATACAGTTTCTCAATGGCCTGGTGTTCAGCCTGCTGCTGTTTCTGATGGCGGCCGGCCTGTCTTTGATCTTCGGTCTGATGGATGTAGTGAACCTGGCCCACGGCTCCTTTTACCTGCTGGGCGGCTACATCGGATTGAGCATCATCCGCCAACTGAACAGTTTCTGGCTGGCGTTGATCGTGGCCCCGCTGCTGGTTGGTGCTGTGGGGCTGGTGCTGGAGATGCTGTTTCTCCGGCGATTGTACCGACGGGGCCACCTGGACCAGGTATTATTCACCTTCGGCCTGGCTCTGGTGGCCGCCGACCTGATCCGCTGGAACTGGGGAGCCTACGTCGAGTCTGTGTCCCCGCCGGCACAACTGGCCGGCTTCGTGATCATCCGGGGCAACCAGTTCCCCATCTACCGGCTCACGATCATCCTGTTCGGGTTAGTGATGGCAGTGGTACTGTGGCTGCTGCTAGACCGCACGCGCATCGGCGCTATCGTGCGGGCCGGCGTTGCCGACAGCCAGATGGTGGCTGGGCTGGGGATCAACATCGAGCTGGTTTTTGCCGGCGTCTTCGCGCTGGGGACGGCGCTGGCAGCGCTGGCCGGCGTAGCAGCCGCGCCGGTCCTCAATCTGTACCCCGGGCTGGACTTCGAGATCTTGATCCTGGCTCTGGTGGTTATCGTCGTTGGGGGACTGGGAACGCTCAAGGGGGCTTTCTGGGGTGCATTGCTCATTGGCATGGCTGACACCTTCGGAAAGGCGCGCCTGGCGGAGTTCTCACTGTTTGTCATCTTTGTGATCATGGCGTTGGTGTTGTTGGTGCGACCGTCGGGCCTGTTCGGACAGCGGGAGATTGCCTGAGGTGGAAGCGGCCCACAAGCGTTGGCCGGCAACCCGGGCGGGGCTTCGCGCCGGCAAGCAGTTGGTCGTCCCCCTATTAGTGCTGATCGGATTGGTCGTCTTCCCCCTAGTCTCGCCCAGCTACATCCAGAGCCTGGCGGTCGAGGTTCTGCTATTCGCTATCTTCGCCATGAGCCTGGACTTGCTTTTGGGGTACGCCGGCCTTGTCTCCTTCGGCCACGCGGCTTTCTTCGGCCTTGGCGGTTACGTCCTGGCCTATGTGGCTCGTGGTGTCACAGCCAATCTGCTGGTCACTGTGCCGCTGGTTCTCGTCGTCACGGCACTCGGCGCGGCCATCATCGGCTTTTTCGCTCTGCGGACCACGGGCATCTATTTTCTCATGCTCACGCTGGCCTTCGCCCAGATGCTGTTTGGTCTGGCCGTGAAATGGACACCGGTGACGGGCGGATCAGACGGGCTGGCCGGGGTCCCCAGGCCGTACATCGGCGTGGGCAGCCTGGCGTGGCGATTCGGCAGCAACCTCCAGTTCTACTACCTGGTGGCTCTGGCCTTTGTGGTGTGCTGGTGGCTGCTGCGGCGCATCGTTGGCAGCCCTTTCGGCTACACGCTGCGCGGGATCAAGGAGAACGAGTCGCGGATGCGGGCGCTGGGGTACAATACCTGGCGCTTCAAGATGGCGGCGTTCATCGTGGCCGGCGTGTTCGCGGGGGTGAGTGGAGCGCTCTTCGCCCATTTCAACTGGCACGCCGCTCCGGAGAGCCTCTACTGGACCATGTCGGGCCAGGTGCTGTTGATGGTGATCGTAGGCGGGGCCGGCACGCTGACCGGGCCGATCCTGGGAGCGGCGCTCGTTCGGCTGTTGCCCAGCTACGCCAGCACCTACACGGATCGCTGGCAGACGATCATGGGACTGGTGTTCATCGCCTTCGTGCTGTTTGCCCCGGAGGGAATCATGGGCCTGATTCGGGGCTATCAGGCACGCCGGCGAACGAGAAGCGAGCAACGGTCTTCGAATTGATTGGGGTGATGAGAGAATAGCCATGCTTCGAGTTGAGGGTGTTAGCCGGAATTTTGGCGGCCTGATGGCTGTCAACAACATCTCTATGTCCGTCGAGCCGGGGGAGCGGCGGGCGATTATCGGCCCCAACGGCGCGGGGAAGACGACGTTTTTCAACTTGCTCAGTGGCGAGATGCCGCCGGCGCAGGGGCGCATTTACCTGGGCGAGCAAGACATCACGTCCCTGCCGAGCTACGGGCGGGCACGGCTGGGGATCGGGCGGACGTTTCAGCGCAACAACCTTTTCCTCAATTCGACGGTTTTCGAGAACATTCGCCTGGCCAGCCAGTCCCGGGCCGGCATCAGCCATCGCGCTTTCGCGCCCATTGAACGCTTCGCGTCCTTGCAAGAGGAAACGGAACAGTTCCTGGAGCGCTTCGACCTGCAAGAACTGGCTGATATTCCGGCCCGCAACCTGTCCTATGGCGACCAGAGGCAGCTTGAAGTGGCTGTGACCCTGGCCACTCATCCGAGGGTTTTGCTGCTGGACGAACCCACCGCCGGCATGTCGCCGGCCGAGACCACGACCATGACGGACATGATCCGCGACATGCCCCGGGACATCACGCTGCTGGTCATCGAGCACGATATGGATGTGGTATTTGGCCTGGCAGACCGCATCACGGTCCTCCACTACGGCGAGGTGATCGCCGACGGCACCCCGGAAGAGGTGCAGGGCGATCCGAGAGTGATGGAAGTGTATCTGGGTCTGGATCAGGGATTGCATATCTGATGCCTGCACTGAGCGAGGTCGAAGTGCCTGCACGGAGCGAGGTCGAAGTGTTACAACTACGTGACATTCACACCTACTACGGTGATTCCTACATTCTGCAGGGCGTGTCGCTGCGGGTGCAGGCCGGCCAGGTGGTGAGCCTGCTGGGACGTAACGGCGCCGGCAAGACGACGACCATCAACAGCATCATCGGATTTGTGCCGCCTCGTCGGGGGCAGGTGCTGTTCAAGGGGGAAGATGTGACTCGCCGGCCGTCGTATGCTATCGCGTTGATGGGCATGGGCCTGGTGCCCCAGGGGCGCCGGCTTTTCCCCGAACTCACCGTGCGCCAGAATGTCATCCTTGCGGCTCGTTCTTCCAACGGCCGGTCGCGATGGACGCTGGAGCGGATTTATGAGCTGTTTCCGCCGCTGAAAGCCCGCGAGCAGCATCGGGCTGGCCAGCTCAGCGGCGGCGAGCAGCAGATGGTGGCCATCGCGCGGGCGCTGATGACGAATCCGGAGATGTTGTTGATGGATGAGCCGTCGGAGGGGTTGGCCCCGCTGCTAGTGCGCGAGATCGGACAGGTGCTGGTAGAGTTGAAGGAGGAAGGGCTGTCCATCCTGCTGGTGGAGCAGAACCTGCCGCTGGCCACACGGGTTGCGGATCGGGTGTATGTGATGAGCAAAGGGCAGATCGTCTTCGAGGGTTCGCCGGCGGACCTGCTGGCTAACGAGGGGGTAAAGACGCAGTATCTGGGGGTATGAGCGATCGGGGACTGCTTGATGGCAGGAAAACCCGGGGCACCACAAGGCCGGCTGCCAGAGGGGGCTACGTTGTCCGATCATCTGCTTAG
>JBHHTZ010000476.1:0-3767 GCA_046753605.1 Anaerolineae bacterium | reverse complement strand
GATGCACGCCTGGCGTCCAGCCGGCCAGCCGATTCGTTCCCACCCAGTCGTTCACTGCATGCCGAATCAACAAGAGTTGTGTCATGCGCGTCCTTTCATGTCTGTGAATAGAGTTTACTAGAAAGTGCCGGCGTTGGCAAACGCAACATCGCCTCGCAGGGTCGGGATACCGTTGTAGGGGCGAGGCAGGGCAATCGCATCTAAACGCGTTATCTGGCGAAATCAACGGAGCGAGCCCTTCGGTACGCTCCGCTACTCAGGACAAGCGTCGGTCGAGTAGGCGTGGAGCTTGCGGAACGCCGTATCCTTGGGTTGAGCTTGTCGAAACCAGACCAGCGAGCGGCTTCGGTAGACCAACTTGCTTTGCCAGAGCCGCACCGTGGTCTCGATACGCCTCCGGCTACCCTTCGATACGCTTCACACTCAGGGCGCCGCTCGACCGACGGTGCTATCTTGAGCTAATCTGAGAAGATGCGATTGCCCTGCTACGCAATGCGCCTCGTCTTGCGTTTGCGGCAACGTCGGAGTATAATGCAAGAAGTGCAGGGGCGAAGGGGAACGGATGGACCTTGTCACCTGATCCCCCCTGAGTTCCCCTCAGTTCCACCGAGTTCCTCTTCCATTCATCACAACGGAGAACATCATGCAACCCTACACGACAAACAAAATTGCCACTGAAGACTTCGCGCGCTACGTCTCGCCGGGCAAGGTCGAAGTGTACCGCTCGCTGGGCTTTGACCTGGTACCGGGCCGGCGTGAAGGCATTCGCATGTGGGACCTGGAGGGACGGCGCTCATGGATCAACTGCCGATCCAGCGGCGGCGTCTTCAACCTGGGCCATCGCCCCAAGCGGATCATCGACGCCCTGCGCGAGGCTCTCAAAGACCTGGACATCGGGGACCACATCCTGATGAGCGGTCAGCGGGCGGCCCTGGCGCGCCGGCTGGCCCAGTTGATGCCCGGCGACATCAATTACACCCTCTTCGGCGTGTCCGGCGGCGAGGCCATCGATGCGGCTTTGAAGCTGGCACGGGGGTACACCGGCCGGCCCGGCATCATCTCCGCCATCGACGGCTACCACGGGCACACCGGCTTCGCCCTGGCTGCCGGCGCCGATCAGTTCAAGAGCAAGTTCGGCCCCATGCCGCCCGGCTTCTCGCAAGTGCCCTTCGGCGACATCGAGGCGCTGGAAGAAGCTGTCGATGAGACCACAGCCGCCGTCATCTTCGAGACGATTCCGGCCACCGCCGGCATCATCATCCCACCCGACGACTTCTTCCCGGCCGTGCGCGATATCTGCGACCGGCACGGGGCGCTGCTCATTCTGGACGAGGTGCAGGCCGGCCTGGGGCGCACGGGGCAGTTGTGGGCCTTCGAGGAGTGGAACATCGTGCCCGACATCGTGGTGTTGGGCAAGGGCATGAGCGCCGGCATCTACCCCATCACCGCCGCCTGTTACCGCGAGCCGCTGGACGCCTTCTTCCGCGAGAACCCGTTTATCCACCTATCGTCCTTCGGCGGCTCCGACCTGGGGTGTGTCACGGCGATGGAAATGCTCACTATCGTCAGCAAGTATGGCTTTCTGGCGCATGTGCGCGAGATGGGCCGGCACTTCGACGCCGGCTTCGAGCGACTCAAGGCCAAGTACCCCGATCTGGTGGCCGGCTGGCGTCGGCGGGGGCTGATGATGGGCCTTGAGCTGACCGACGACACACTGGGGCCGATGATGACCTACGCGCTGGGCCACAACGGCGTCCTGGCCGTCTTCGCCGACTTCCGGCCCTCCACGTTGCAGGTGATGCCGCCGCTGATCATCCAGCCAGACGAGGTGCAGGAGGTGCTGGCCGGCTTCGACCGCGCCCTGGGGATGGTGCAGGAGATGGTTGCGCGGGGTGTGCCGGCGCCGGCGATTCCGTAGTTACACGGCCTGGCTGGACGGGTTTCCGCAGCGGAGGCGACCGGTTCTCGATGCTTCGTGGCGGGAGCGAGGGCCGGCGGTGGATGGGCGCTGGGTCCGGGCCGGCGGTGGTGGGGGAGTGCGGGGTTGTCTGCTTCGCCGGCGTGGGTTCGCCCAGCCGCCAGGCCGCATAACACCCGCTGCACCCGACCGCGCTGTCTGGGGGCGAACAGGCCGGCGGTGGGGGGAGCCACGCTCTCGGTGGTGGAGGCCGGCCTGGCCAGACCCGCCGGCGTGAGCTACACCGTCAGCCGGCCCAACCCAAGTATCAATGTAAGGCGTCGTGAAACAGAGCATCTTACGAGCTTTCTTTCTGGTGGGGGTTGCTGTTGAAGTTCGGTAATTCAAGTTGTCTATGATATAATCATAGCGGAACTGCTGCAACGTTCCGTATTCCAACAAGGAGCAACTCTTGTCCAGTAGCGACTCAACTCTGATCTATCTCGACACGAACGTTTACTCGCGTCCCTTTGATGACCAAACTCAGCCCGACATCCGGCAAGAAGCCAATGCATTTCTCGAAATTGTCCCGCAGATCGAGGCTCACCAATTGAGCCTGCTATGCTCGGACATTCTGGCCTTTGAGGTCGAGAATATCCTCAGCGAAGAAAAGCGGACCAAAGTCGAAGATTATCTCGATCTTTGTGCCCAACACATTGAGAGTTCTGAAGAGGTTCTGGAACTCGGCAAGCGCATTCAGAGCGCTTGCCAGATTCGGGCACGCGATGCGCTGCATATCGCTTCAGCAATTCTGGGGGGCGCGCGGTACTTTTTGTCATGTGACAAGAAAGTGACGCAAATGAAACAAGGCCGGTGCTATCGGCATGTGATGCGGTCATGTCGTCGAGAGTACTTTTCGGTGATGAATCCCATTCGATTTGTTGAAAAGATGAAGAGAGGGGAACTTGAATGAGCGTAACTGCGGTGATGACTGAGACTGACGTGGTGATTCGCGAAGGCTGGAAGGTGCTGGTAGAGCAATTAGGACTCCTGAAGGCGACCCAATTTATCGTTTTGATCGAGCGAGGACAGGGCGACTCAGTGAAAGAGATCGCTGAGTATTGGGGGGACACCAGCATAGACGAAATCTACAATCAAGTCCTGGCGTGGAAAGCCAGGCGACAAGCCAGCCATTCAGCTAAGCACCCGGTTCTCGCTTGATTCGCAAGAATCGTTATTTGTGGGGAAGGCGTGTTGCGCATCAGCTAGCCCAAGGCTCCTCTTGCCGGAAAAGGGGGCCGGCTAATCGTGGTCGGGAGGACGGTCGCCCGGCCCCTCGCCACTTCAGAACCGTGCGCGAACCCTTTCGATTCACTCGGCTCCTCAGACGATTGGCTCTCGTCATGAGTACCGTCTGCGATGGAGCAGCTTGATAGATGCGCTTTTGGAGCCGGAAGACGTTGCGCCGGAGATGCTCGACATCGTCAGCAAGTATGGCTTTCTGGCGCATGTGCGCGAGATGGGCCGGCACTTCGACGCCGGCTTCGAGCGACTCAAGGCCAAGTACCCCGATCTGGTGGCCGGCTGGCGTCGGCGGGGGCTGATGATGGGCCTTGAGCTGACCGACGACACACTGGGGCCGATGATGACCTACGCGCTGGGCCACAACGGCGTCCTGGCCGTCTTCGCCGACTTCCGGCCCTCCACGTTGCAGGTGATGCCGCCGCTGATCATCCAGCCAGACGAGGTGCAGGAGGTGCTGGCCGGCTTCGACCGCGCCCTGGGGATGGTGCAGGAGATGGTTGCGCGGGGTGTGCCGGCGCCGGCGATTCCGTAGAGGGCATCCAACGCGAACTGTTGATTTTGCCGG
>JBHHTZ010000475.1:0-3773 GCA_046753605.1 Anaerolineae bacterium | reverse complement strand
TGTCGAAGGGGGCGACTTCGCAATGGTAGGCGCGGTTTCAACCGCCGGCATCATGAAGGCTCATCATAGGAGGCAGTCTCTTGCGGAGATACCTGACAGTGCTCACTATCCTGCTTCTGACCGTATTGCAGGTGGTCGACCCGGCGGCGCCGGCGGTCACGGCCACAGGCAGCTATGCACAACAGGTTGTCAACTTGGTCAATCAGGAGCGCGCGAGTCGGGGCCTGTCCCCGCTGAGCGTTCACTACATGCTGGAGAATGCGGCGGCAGCTCACAGCATGGATATGGGCACGAACAGTTTCTGTGGGCACGGTAGCAGTGATGGGACTTTGTGGAGCACGCGCATTCAGCAGTACGGGTACACGCCGTCTTACGGACTGGCGGAGAACGTGGCGTGTGGGCAGGCGACGCCGCAGCAGGTTGTGAGCGCGTGGATGGGGAGTGCGGGGCACAGGGCGAACATTCTGGGGGACTACGCGCATGTCGGGGTGGGCTATTTCGACAGCGGCGCGGCCGGCTACCGCCACTTCTGGACCATGGACTTTGGGAAGCCGGCGCCCAACACGCCGCCTGCAGCCTGTACTCTACCGCACGACTTCAACAACAGTGGTACTATCGACGCCGGCGACGTCTCCGCAGTGTCGCAACGGTGGAGGGCCATTGGGTCGTACGATCCGACCTACGACGTGAATGTCGATCAGACCATCAACGTGATTGATGTGATGACAGTTTCATCGGAGTGGGGCAATAGGTGTAAATGAGTTACCTTGATCATCTGGAGTGCCCCACGTGTGGCGCTCGCTATGACGCCGGCGAGCGCCACAATCTGTGTGCGTGCGGCTCGCCGCTGCTGGTAGTGTACGACCTGGCGGCACTGGCCGCCGGCCTCCAACCGTCCGACCTGGCTGGCCGACCCCCGAACCTCTGGCGCTACCGGGAGTTCCTGCCGGTTGACGATCTGCACCACATCGTGTCGCTGGGGGAAGGGTGGACGCCCATGCTCCATGCCCGGCGGCTCGGCGAGCGGTTGGACCTCGACCAGTTGTGGGTGAAAGATGAGGGACTGAATCCGACGGGGACGTTCAAGGCGCGGGGGGCCAGTGCCGGCCTGTCGCGGGCCAAGGAGTTGGGCGTCAAGGTCGTGGCCATGCCCACCGCCGGCAATGCCGGTGGCGCCTGGTCGGCCTACGGCGCGCGGGCCGGCATTCAGGTGCACGTGGCGATGCCGCAGGATGCGCCGGCCATCAACCAATTGGAGTGCCAGCTTTTCGGCGCGCACCTCACCCTGGTTGATGGGCTTATCTCCGATGCCGGTCGGTTGATTGCTCAGGGTGTTGCCGAGCACGGCTGGTTCGACGTCTCGACGTTGAAGGAGCCGTACCGCATCGAGGGCAAGAAGACGATGGGGCTGGAGATCGCCGAGTTCTTCGACTGGCAGATGCCGGACGTGGTGGTCTATCCGGCCGGCGGTGGGGTGGGCATCATTGGTATCTGGAAGGCGTTGCGCGAACTGCGGGAGATCGGCTGGGTGGCCGGCCCACTGCCCCGGATGGTGGTGGTGCAGGCCGCCGGCTGTGCGCCCATCGTGCGCGCGTTTGAGGAGGGGCGCGACGAGTCGGCATTCTGGGATGGCGCGCGGACGATGGCGGCCGGGTTGCGCGTTCCGAAGGCTCTGGGCGATTTTCTGGTGCTTCGGGCTATCCGCGAAACCGGGGGGACAGCCGTAGCGGTATCCGACGAAGCCATCGCAGAGGCGATGTCGCTGGCTGCCAGGGCGGATGGACTGTCGATGTGTCCCGAGGGTGCGGCGACGGTGGCCGCCGCGCAGCAGTTGCGGCAGGCCGGCTGGCTCCATCGGGATCACCGCGTGGTGTTGATCAACACCGGCACAGCTCTAAAATACCCGGAGGTGATGGCAGAAGTCCTCGCCCCTACAGGACCAGCCACGCGCGAGCCCGCCGTTGATCCAGCCGGCGCAGCCCGTACTTGTCCGCCAGCTCGAAAGCGTGGCGGTACTCGTCGCCGCTGATGGGGCGGTCCAGCGGTGGGTGCTGGTGGGCGCGGTAGGCCGGCCTGTACTGGGCCATGAGGTTGATGTAGGTGTTCGGCGATATCTCTCGGGCCAGGAAGCGCAGGACGGCTTCCGTGCCGGCCAGGTCGTCCGGCAGAATCAGGTGGCGGACCAGTAGCCCCCGCCGGGCGATGCCGTTCTTGTCCAACACCAGGTCGCCTACCTGGCGGTGCATCTCTTTCACCGCCGCCTGGTTCACCTCCGGATAGTTGCGCACGCGGGAGTATTTGCGGGCAAGGTCGGGGTCGCCGTATTTCAGATCGGGCATGTAGATGTCGATGACACCGTCCAGGAGTGCCAGGGCTTCCAGACTGTCGTAGCCGCCGGTGTTGTAGACCAGCGGCCGGCGCAGTCCGGCCTCGGCTGCGATGAGCACCGCTGCCAGAATCTGGGCCACCACATGGCTGGGGCTGACAAAGTTGATGTTGTGGCAGCCCCGGTCCTGGAGGTCCAGCATCATGCCGGCCAGTTCCTCCGGCTCAACCTCCCGCCCGATGCCCTGCCAACTGATTTCCCAGTTTTGGCAATAGGCGCAGCGCATATTGCACCACGAGAAGAAGATGGTTCCAGAGCCGCGCCGGCCGCGCAGCGGGTCTTCCTCACCGTGATGGGCGCCAAAACTGTGTACCACGGCGCGCTCGCCCGTGCGGCAAACGGCCCCCCGGACCGTCTCTCGCCGGTTCACGTGGCAGTAGCGGGCGCACAGGTCACAATCTTTCAGGTGCTCATAGGCTTGCTGGACCCGGGCCTCCAACTGGCCGGAGCGGTGTAAGCTGAGGTAGGTCGGCTCAAACGAGTTTGACATCGCTGGCTCCTCCACAAGCATAATCGCCTTGCGCCGTAACGTCAAATCGCCGGCGCGAGGATTCACAACGATCGCGCACCCGCGCCAACTTTGGATTCTGGGTTGTAGCGGGGTATAATCGGCTGGTTGATGAGTGATTTCATCGCTGGTGTCGATTATCGGTCGAAGGTGTTACCATGCGCAGATGTGGCCTGGTTCTCATTCTGGTGTTGGCTGTGTTGTTACCCGGTTCGCCCTGGAGCCGAGTGCACGGCGCTGCCGCGCCGGCGAGTGCCGGTCCGCATCTCGTCCGCTCGGACGAGAGTGGGGTCGTTCTGGAGCTGTCCACGCCAGCCTATGACCTCACGACCGAACCTCTGTCCGCACTTCGACTGGCTCACCACGACGCCGGCTCCTTCCAGCGCCTCAGCGTTGCTGGCTACGACGTGACCCAGGAGGCCGGCCAGCCCCAGCTCCCTGTGATGAACACCCTGCTCGGCGTGCCGCCGGACACCCAGATCGAACTCCGCATCCTGGCTGACGATACCACGCCGCTGCCAGGGCGCCACAGCCTGTCCCCCGCACCAAGGCCAGCGCCACTCACAGATGATCTCCAGCCGGGCAAGCTCGTCTTCGAGCCGGACCAGATTGCCTACACCACCGATGCTCTCTACCCGGCGTTGCCGGCCCGCATCGCCGGCGAGGCCTGGCTGCGCGACCAGCGCATCGTGCGCGTGGAGATCTATCCGTTCCAGTACAATCCTGCTATGGGCACGTTGCTGTGGCATCGCCGGCTGCGGGTGGAAGTGCGGTTCACCGCCCCCACCCCTCGTCCCCATACGCGTCAATTTAAGGGAGCGGGTCTCGCGAAGCCGCTTGGTCTCGATACACGGCTGAAGCCGCTACTCGACCGGCGCT
>JBHHTZ010000474.1:0-3774 GCA_046753605.1 Anaerolineae bacterium | reverse complement strand
TTGGTAGCAGGATAACAACAGCGACCAGGGAGAAGGTTCTATGCCGGAGATATCTATGGACAGTTTTGATATACACGACTACGAACTCCACGATGTAACTGGTTTCAAAATCATCGGGGACTACACGATCCGAGTGAAGTTCGACGACGGTACTGAACAGGTGATCAACTTCGAGCCCATCCTATATGGGCCGATGTTCGGGCCACTGCGGGACCTGGACCTGTTCAACCGTGTACAACTAGACAGCGAGATTGGCACCCTGGTATGGCCTACCGGAGCAGATATTGACCCGACAGTGTTACACGACTGGCCGCAACACGTGGACGCCATTATCGAGCGGCGCAGGAAGCAATTTGCCGTCCCTGCATAGACAGCGCCTCAGTACCTGGGGGTGAAGGGCCTGGCCCCTATTGCCGTTGAAGGGTGTAGTCGGATCGACAGGAGTTGGGGCGCCGGAAAGGCCGGCTGGCGAACCTGGCGGCGGTGGAGGAGACACGGCCGCTGGTGTTGGGGTAGGGGGTATGCCGCCCGCCGCGCGTGGTCAGAGGTTCAGAGGCCAGAGGCTTCAGAGTTCAGAGGTAAATGGGGACACCACGACCCGAAACCCGCCGAGCCTGCCCCCGAGGCCCGGGTAGCCCCTGACGCGGTACGCGCAGCGGACGTCCCACCGATCATCGAGGAACGACCCGCCCCGCAACACACGGTGTACGCCGGTCGGCGCCTCCAGATCCTCTCGTCCATCCGACGGATCGTACGGATATGCGAACGCCGGCTTCTGCCAGTCCTCCCCCCACAGGCTCCGCGTCCACTCCCACACGTTTCCACTCAGATCTTCTATCCCCCACACACTCGCCCCGCCCGGAAAACAGCCCACCGCGCTGGTCGCCCCGATTCCCGTCTCACCATAGTTCGCCCGGTTCGGGTCCGGCTCGTCCCCCCATGGGTAGATTCGCCCGTCTCCTGAACCCGCGTCGCCCCGAGGCCCCTCCCGAGCCTGTCGAGGGGCTTGTCGAGGAGTCGAAGGACCCCGCGCCGCCTTCTCCCATTCTGCCTCGCTCGGTAGGGTCACCCGCCAGGGCGGACCGCCGTTCGCCCCCGCCCGCAGCAACGTGGCCAGAGGCTCCGGTGCCCCCTCCCACCCTCGCAAACGCTCCGTCAGCCACTCACAGTACTCCAGTGCATCGTACCACGTGACCCACACCACTGGGCGGTTCGGCTGGCCCTTCAGTCTGTCCGGGTCCTGCGGCTTATGCCCGCTCGCTTCCACAAAATCCTGAAACTGCGCCACCGTCACCGGATAACGGGCAATGTAGTAATCCGGCAGTGTCACCTCGTGCAGAGACGTTTCATCATCGAATGCCTGTGAGTCGCGTTCTTTATCGCTGCCCATCCAGAACGGGCCGGCCGGCACCTCCACGAACCCCAACAGCGGCTCGTCGGGCAGGTACCAGGCGTCCGGGCGGAAGCGCGAGTCGCCCAGGTGGGCCAAGCTGTCGCCGGCGGCCGCCCGCTCCACCGCCGGCAAGTTGCTTTCCCGCAGGATGTGCACCTGCCAGCGGCGCACGCGGTCCACCTTGGCCTGGTTCTGTGGGCTCACGCGGCTTAGATCGGCCGTCTCCACCAGCGCCTGGCCGGCCAACAGCCCGCCCCACGCATCGGCCGGGTCGTTGCCGGCCGCCTGCGGCTCGCGGTGGCACAGCGCATCAGCCAGCAGCCAGATGGTGGAAGCTGCGCCGCGGGCCGCTTTGGCGCCGGCCAAAAGTGCCACCTCGCGCCAGCGATTGGGGTCGCTTCGCGTCAGCCGAGCCAGCACGTCCGGGTAGTCGTGATCCGTCAGGTGGCAGGCCGCCAGATATTCCTGGAAGGTGCGGTGCGGGAAGGTGTAGACGCCCACGCCACGGGGCACCAGGAGGCCGGCCCGCTGGCTCAGGTACTCCACCAGTTGAGCCGGATTCACCTCCGGATTCTGTCGCAGGTGCATCAGGCCGGTCACCAGGTCGCCCTCCGGGATATCGGCCGTGCCCACCAGGTCGGACTGGCCGGCGTGGGCCTGGTACGCAAGCGCGTTCAACAGCCCACGGACCTTTTCCCGATCCACCTTCAGCCATTCCGCCAGGCTGGGCTGCATCATCACCACCTGCCCCTGGGCGTCGCGCACCACCCGCTGGCTCTCCCACCAGTCTAGCAGCAGCGTCACCGTATCGGCGTACAGCTCTTCTCGGTTCTCCGGCAGGCTGCCGCCGCGCCAGGCGTGCAGGCTGGCCATCAGCGTCAGCAGCAGCGGCCGCTCGGCCAGCGCCTGCAACCGATCGCTGGCGAAGATGGCGCGCTTGAGCACTTCCGCCCGTCCCTGCGCATCGTCGGCGTGCAGGCCGCGCAGCGCCGCCACGTGCGCATACCAGCGATCCACAAAGCGCCGAATCTGGCCGGCGCTGAAGGGGGCCAGCACCGCCTCGGAGAAGTCCGGCAGGCGCCAGTCCTGCTGTTGATACGCATACGTGCGGCTGGTCACTAACACCCGGCACTTGTGGAATGTCCTGGCGAAGTCTTCCACCACCTGCTTGATCTGCGCCCGGCGCTGCCGGGCCTCCGGTACTTCGTCCAGGCCGTCCAGCAAGAGCAGGCCGCCTTCCGCCAACAGTTCGCGGCGCAGGTGTGGAGCGTAGTCGCCCAGGGCGGCCGCTTCCAGCCCGGCTTCGATGAACGCCCACAGGTGCTCGGCCGTAGCCGGCTGGCCGGCTGGCGGCAGCCCGCGGGCCGCAAAGTCGCGCAGGATGACGCGCACCGGCAACAGCGCGCTGTGGGACCAGGGCTGGCGCTCCTCCTCGTCATCCCCCTCGTCATCCGGCAGCGGCGCGGTGAGCAGCGTCAGGTTAGCTTCCGGGCGGCCCAGGGACTCGCCGGCCAGGCACATGGCCACGAAGTTGACAAGGGTGCTCTTGCCGCTGCCTGGATCACCCAGCAACACCAGCCGGCGGTGGCGGTCCAGTTGCGCCAGGGCGGACAGCCGGCGCTCCTCGCGGTCGGGGGCGAAGTCTCCGCGCGGCAAGCGTTCATGATCTTCCGGCTGCCGGGTGAGCAGCGCGGTGTATACGGCGTTGAGGTGCAGGTGCGCTTCGGCGTCGCTGGCCGCCTTGGGGTCCACCCCGCCCAGGTAGAGAGGGCGTGTCGTCTCGAACACTCGGTTCAGGTAAGCGGTGCGCAGGCTGTCGCCAGTTCCTGCGGGCGGCTCGCCTTCGGGGCGGTGCCAGTAATGTACAATTTGGACCCCGCTGACGACGTTCTCGGCCTCGATCTTCCCTGCGCGAATGCCCACGCTCTCCGGTCGTGCCTGTCGCAGAAACGCCACCAGGGCGTGCATCCCATCCAGCAATTCGCGCTGGAGACGGGTCTGCTCCAGCATTTGCTCCGTCTGGATGGTGCCCTGGAGCAGGGTCTCGTCGGCGGCCGCCGTCAGATAGGCTGCCTCGAACGCCCGCATGGCCCGCCCGAAGTCGAGGCCCGGCAGGGTCTCGGGGTCGTAGCCGGCGTCGGCAAAGAGATACGCCAACTCATCCACATCCAGGGGGCTACCCCGGAGCAGCATGCTCATCTCGAGATCGACGTCCGGGTCGCGCAAGAACGCCTCGAAGATGTCGGCCAGCAGGCCGGTCTGCTCCGGCTCGTCGGCCGTAGCCTGGGCCAGGAGGGCCACCAGGCCAGCCTGGAAACAGCGCTGGAGCGCCTGCTCCTTTTCGGTGCCGCTGACTGTCTCGCGCAGCCGCCGGCCGGCGG
>JBHHTZ010000473.1:0-3788 GCA_046753605.1 Anaerolineae bacterium | reverse complement strand
GGTCGTAGTGGACCGGATACGGCCCACGTCTGCCATCCTGGATCCGACGGACGGCGCCATCCTGCGCGGTCAGGCCTACGTCGTGGGTGGCACGGCGGCCGATCCCGACGGACGGGTGCAGCAGGTGGAGGTCAGCGCCGACGGTGGGACCCTTCGACGGGCTCAGGGCGGCGCCTGGGGTGAGGCTCAGGGGCAGGGGGCCTGGAACTGGACCTGGGAACTCCCTGCCGACGGCGACTATACCCTGCGCAGCCGGGCCACCGACCAGGCCGGGTGGCAGGAGGACCCCGTCACCAGCCTGGTCAACGTCGCCGTGGACAACACCGCGCCGAGCACATCCATGCAACTGACCCACCCCGGCGGCGAGATACACGACGGCGACACCGTGCGCCTGGAGCCCACCGGCAGTACCTGGGTGATCACTGCTACAGGTCAGGTCAGTGACGACACTCCGGCGCCCAGAGTGTCTGGTGTGGACACTGTCTCCATTCAACGTGATGGCCGGGACCAGGCCGTGGAGATGCCGCCGCCCGCGCCTGGCCAGCGGATCGCCGACTGGCAGGCAGTCATGCGCCTGCCCTCGGGCCGGCCAGAAGGGGAGCACCAACTCACCACCTGGGCCGCCGATCAGGTGAGGAACGTCGAGTCGCCTGCTACCCTTACCTTCCGGGTTGACACCACCCCACCGACGGTCGGCAACCTGGGATCAGAGCCGGTCCTCACCCCGGTCAGCCGCCAGGATCTGTTGCACGTGACTGCCGACGACTTTGGGCGCTACCAGCCCTTGCCAGCGCATCAGCCCATGCGGGGCAACGTGGATGCCCGCAGCGGGCGCGTTGGCTACCGCGCCCTGAACCCAGCCGACCTGGACGACGGCCGCCTGGCCAGCGGCGACTTCAACGGCGATGACATCCCCGACCTAGCGGTGAGTGCGCCAGGCTACCAGAACAACGTGGGCGCTGTCTACCTCATCTTCGGCAAGGTCGGCCCGTGGTCCTCGGGCCATAACTTGAGTGAGGCCGATGCCTGGCTGGTGGGCCCGGTGGCCGGTACCCGCCTGGGGCAGTCCCTGGCCAACGCCGGCGATCTTAACGGCGACGGAGCGGACGAGTTGATCATCGGTGCGGCCGACGGCGCTTACGTGAGTTTTGGACGAGACGCCGGCTGGCGGCGGGGTGAGGTGCTGGATGCCAGCGACCGGCTCTTCCCGGGCCGGGCGACGCTGGTGTCCGGCGGCGGCGACCTAGACGGCGATGGCGACGATGACGCCGTCGTGGCGGTCGGAGATACGGTCTACCTGGTGCCGGGTGGGTCGGGCAGGCCGTTATTAGGCGCGCCGCTGGGACAACTGCCAGGCACTGTGGATTCTCTGGCCGGCCATGCCGGCGCTGGCGTGATGGCCGGCAGCAGCGATGGCAACGAAGCCTGGCTGTGGATACCGGTGAGCGTTCCCTCCACACTGCCCCGATCGCCCAGCGCCATCATACGCGCCGCTCGCGGCTCCAAAACGCCCTCATCCGTGGGCTACGCGGGCGACGTCAACGGTGACGGGTTGCCTGACTGGCTCATCGGCGACGGCCGGGTGGGGACGGCCCGGGTGGCTCGCCTCTTTGCCGGCCGGGCCTGGACCGGCGGCGTCTACGACGACGTGACCGATGCCACGGCAGGATTCAAGTTCGGTACAGCAGGCGAGCCTGCGCTCCTGGCCACAGGCATCGGTGACGTCAATGCAGATGGTTACGACGACATCGTCGTCGGCTTTGGCACGACCGCCTGGGTGATGCACGGCCGGTCGGACCCCGAAACCTGGGGCCTGGAGTATGACCTGGGGGCCGCCGATGCGACTATCAGCCACCTGAAGAGCGCGGCCGGGGCGGGCCTGAACTGCGATGGCTCGGCCGAGGTCACCCTTCTCACGGACGACGGGCGGATCAGCCTCTTCTTCGGCAAGGCGGGGAACTCCTGCGCTGTGACCCCTGCCGGCGTGGAGCAGGTAGAATTCGGCCTGGGCGCGGTGACGGATCCCTCTGCGCCGCTCACGGCCACCCTGCCGGCCCGCTGGACGTCCGCCAGTCCTGTTGGTTCGAGTTGGCAAACCCTGGCCGATGTGCCAGAGCCCGTGGGCGGGACCGGGCCGAGGCCCTCGGGTGGGGGCAATATTGCTGCCTGGGATGGCCGTATCTGGGCCATCGTGGGCAATGACACACGCTCGTTCTACGCCTATGACCCGCAGACGGATACCTGGACCAGGAAGGCCGATCTACCTGAAGACGTTGATGAGTCAAGCAGTCTGGCCGCCGGTGGCGACGGATACCTGTATGCCACTGGGAACGATCACGCCGCTCCGGTGGGCGGGGGATTCTACCGTTACGATCCGGCGGCGGATAGATGGACAAGGCTCGCGGACCCTCCTTACTATCACTTTGACGGTACGGCCCTGGCGGGCGATGGTGCAGGTCACGTGTACATGACCTGCGGCGGTTATAGATACTTCTACCGTTACGACATTGGTACTGATACGTGGGTGGCAAGGGCACATGTCCCACAGCCCGTAGGCAATAGCCGCGCTCTGGTGTGGGTCAACGACGCCCTGTACCTCTTGCCTGGATATGATTCAGTGTATCCGGAGTATGACTCCAGGGCTTTCTACCGCTACGACCCGGCCCTGGACGCCTGGACGCGCCTGGGTAACGCGCCGGACAGGATCGGTTATGGCGGGTCCCTGGCCTGGAACGGCGGCCAATACATCTACGCCCTGCGGGGGCGGGACACAACCGACTTCTATCGCTATGATCTCCAAACCGACACCTGGGCGGTGCTCACATCCACGCCAGGCGCCGTTTATGACGGCGGCGACCTCGCCTGGCTGGATGGATACCTGTATGCCGCCCGAGGCTTCTACTCCCAATCCTTCTGGCGGATGCCAGGCACCTGGCATGTAACCCCACCAGAGGACGGTGTCTTCCGCATCTACGCCCGGGCTACGGATGCCGTCGGGAATGTCGAGACCGACCCGGCCCGCTGGGCCCAGTCCCGCTGGCGCACACTCCCCGATGTCCCTGAGGGTGTGGGCGACGGAGGCCGGCTGGCTGTGGTGGGCGACCGGGTCTACGTCGCCACGGGCAACGGAAGGACAGGGTTCTACGCCTTTGCCCCAGGGCCAGGCACCTGGCAGCGGTTGGCCGATACGCCCCGCACCATCGGCCTGGGGAGTGACCTGGCGGATGCCGGTGACGGGCGACTGTACCTGCTGACGCCGGCCAAGAATTTCTGGCGCTACGACATCGCAACGGACGCGTGGACAGAGATGCACACTTATCCAGGGGGTGCTGGTGAAGCGACGGCCGTGGCCGGCGATGGTCTGGGAACCCTCTACGTTCTGAACTCGAACCAGTCTCGGGCATTCTACCGCTACACGCCGACGAGCGGCTGGGAGCAACTGGCCGATACGCCGGCCGCCGGCCGCTGGGGCAGCGCGCTGACCGTGGTGCGTGATCCACGTCGCGGGGTGCACATCTATGCCCTGCGTGGCTCGGATAGCGCCGACTTCTGGCGCTATGATCCCGACCTGGACGCCTGGGACGTGCTGCCGGACATCCCCGGCTCGGTGGGCAGCGGCGGCGCCCTGGCCTGGGCCTGCACTGACCCTGAGCACGGCGAAGGGGAATGTGATGGTGGTGACTACATCTACGCCTTCCGCGGCCAGGCCAGCCGGGGCTTCTACCGCTACCGTATCTCCGAAGCCCGGTGGGAGATCCTGCCCGACGCCCCCGCCACCGTCCACGAGG
>JBHHTZ010000472.1:0-3790 GCA_046753605.1 Anaerolineae bacterium | reverse complement strand
GAGAGACTGCCTGAACGGTTACCGCCAGTTTTGTGATGAGTCCTGAAAATGAAGCGATACGGGGTGATCCTCTATAACCCACCCAGCTCCGCCCGGCGCAAACCCGTCCTGCCCATGTCACTGCTGGCGTTAGGGGCGCTGCTGGAGGGGGAACACGAATACATGATTATCGATGGCAACCTGGAGTCTGACCCCGTGGCCGCCATCGATTGGGCCATCCGTGAGACCGGAGCGGACATCCTGGGGGTGACGGTCATGCCCGGTCCGCAGCTCAGCCACGCCGTGCCCCAATGCCGGCAGATCAAAGCCATGCACCCGCACCTCACCATCGTCTGGGGTGGCTATTTCCCCACCCAACACTACGACGCCTGCCTGCGCGCCGGCTACGTGGACTATGTCGTCTGCGGCCACGGCGAGGTCACCTTCAAAGCCCTGGTAGATGCCCTCCGGAACGGCGATGATCCGACGGCACTCTCCGGGCTCGCATGGCGCCGAGCGCCAGCCAGTGAACCGACATCCAATCTCCAATCTCCAATCTCTAATACCCAATCTCCAATCTCCAATCTCCAATCTCCAATTCCCCACCCTGACCAACTCCCCGACTTCCCCTACCACCGCGTAGACATGCCACGCTACATCCGGCGCACCTTCATGGGCCGGCGCACACTGCCACACCACTCCAGCTATGGCTGCCCGTTTTTCTGCAATTTCTGCGCCGTGGTCAACATGGTCGAAGGTCGGTGGCTGGCCCAGTCGGCAGAGCGGACAGCCAACGTGGCGCGCCACCTGGTCGAGAAATGGAGGGCAGACGCTGTCGAGTTCTACGACAACAACTTCTTCGTCCAGGAAGCCCGCACGGCCGAGTTTGCCGGGCGCATCATGGATATGGGCATCGCCTGGTGGGGCGAGTCGCGCATAGACACCCTCCTGAAGTATTCGGATCGCACCTGGGAACTCATGCGGGGTAGTGGCCTGAAGATGATGTTCATGGGCGCAGAATCGGGCTCCGATGAGACACTGCGGCAGATGAATAAGGGCGGCACTGCTTCAACGAAGAAGACGCTGGCCATCGCGGAGAAGATGAAGCGCTACGGCATCATCCCCGAGTTCTCGTTCGTGCTGGGCAACCCGCCCGACCCGGAAGCCGATGTGCGCCAGACCATCGAGTTCATCCGCAAGGTGAAGCGCATCAACCCGGCCACGGAGACCATCCTGTACATGTACACGCCGGTGCCGCTGGCCGGCGAACTCTACGAGCAGGCCAGAGCCAGCGGCTTCCAGTTCCCGGAGACCCTGGAAGAGTGGATCAGCCCGGAGTGGCAGGAATTCTCGCAGCGGCGCAGCACTCAGATGCCCTGGCTCCAGGACCCGCTGCGCCGGCAGATTCACGACTTCGAGCGTGTGATCAACGCCTACTACCCAACCGCCACCGACCCAAGACTGCGTGGCCTGTGGCGCTGGGTGCTCAAAGCTGTAAGTGCCTGGCGCTACCACCTGCGCGTGTATAGCCATCCGCTGGAGTTGCGCGTGCTGCACAAATTCCTGGCCTATCAGCGACCGGAGACAAGTGGGTTCTAGCGAGTATTGCGTACTGCGTACTGCGTAAAGACGGGCGCTACGCAATACGCAGTACGCAGTACGCAATACGCAGCAGGATGCCAATGCTTTCACCCCTTGAAGTCGCAAAACGCCAACTCACCCTCACCACCCACCGCATCCACACCCTGCCGGCGGTGGTGTTGATGCCGCATAGCCGGTGCAACTGCCGCTGCGTGATGTGCGACATCTGGAAGGCCAATCGGAATGGGCAGGAGATCTCGCGGGACCAGCTTGCCCGCCATGTAGCAGCCTTCCAAAAGCTCAACGTCCAGTGGGTGGTGTTGTCTGGTGGAGAGGCGTTGATGCACAGCAATCTGTGGGCGTTGTGCGAGATGCTGAAGGAGTTGCCGGCCCGGATCACCCTGCTATCCACCGGGCTGTTGCTCAAACAGCACGCCAACGACGTGATCCGCTGGTGCGACGAGGTCATCGTTTCCCTCGATGGCAGCCGCGAGGTTCACGACGAAGTCCGCAACGTTCCGCGCGCCTACGACCGGCTGGCGCAAGGGGTGTCGGCCCTGAAGTCTCTGGAGGCCAGTTTCCACGTGACGGCTCGTTGCGTCGTTCAACGCCACAACTACTTCGACCTGCCGAACACCATCGACGCGGCCCACGATCTCGGCCTGGACCAGATTTCCTTCCTGGCGGTGGATGTGTCAACCACGGCCTTCAACCGGCCGGCGCCGTGGAGCGACGAGCGAATTGCCGACGTGGCCCTCAGCCCGAACGAGGTAGCGGAGTTTGGGCGCATCCTGGAGCAGACCATCGAGGGATACGCCGATGATTTCGCCGCCGGCTTCATTGCCGAAAGCCCCGACAAGCTGCGCCGGCTCCACCGCTACTTCGCCGCCCTCAACGGCGATGGCGACTTCCCGGAGACTGTGTGCAACGCCCCCTGGGTCTCCACCGTTGTTGAGGCTGACGGCACTGTTCGCCCCTGCTTCTTCCATCGCTCCCTGGGCAACATCTATGAGCAGCGGCTGGACGAAATCCTCAACTCCGAGGACGCCATCGCTTTCCGCCGGCAGCTCGACGTCAAGACCGACCCCATCTGCCGCAAGTGTGTTTGTACGTTGAACATTGGGGTTAGACAGCCAATCAAGGCTCAAATAGAAAACAGACCCTAAAGGTTTCGGAAACCTTTAGGGTCTAAACAGGGGAGCTGTTTCTAGACGCACCCTTAAGGTCAACGAATGGGGTAGCTACTCACCCTCCCGCAGGTTTGGAACCTTCCCGGCCGAGAATCGCTGCTTCAAGGCCGTTTTTCGGGTGTAAAACCATTGTGCATTGCAACCTGCGGGAGGGTGGCTGAGTGGTAACGACGAATGAACTTGCAGGAACTGGCTCGGGCCTACGATGCCATCGCCGAAGACTACGACCGGCAGATTCGCGGCGATGAGTGGATGCGCTGGCGGCTGTGGGAGCACTACGCCCACGTGTTCCAGGCCGGCCAGCGCGTGCTTGACGTGGGGTGCGGCACCGGCATCGACGCCATCTTCCTGGCGCGACGGGGAGTCCACGTGATTGGCATCGACGTCTCGCCTGAGATGATCGCTCACCTGGGTGCCAAAGTAGCCCGACAGGGACTGACGGCCAGCGTCGATGCCTTCGTGATGGATATCGCTCATCTGTCGGTGTTGCCGCGCAGCGCTTTCGATGGGGTCATCTCGGCCTTCGCCGGCCTCAACACGCTCCCCGATCTGGCTCCCTTTGCCGCCGATGCAGCGCGTGTCCTGCGGCCCGGCGGGCGACTCATCCTGCACCTGCTAAACCGCTTCAGCCTGTGGGAGTGGCTGGGTCTCCTTGCCCGGCGCCGGTGGGGTGCCGCCCGCCGGCTGAGTCAGCAGACAGAGAGAACCTTCGTGGTCGGCGGGCAGCCCATACGTCACTACGTTTTCTCCCCCAGCCGGGCATATCGGCGGTTCTTCGCGCCACATTTTCGGCTATGCCAGTGCTGCAGCCTGGGAGTTCTGCGACCACCACACACCGTCCAGCGCATCCCGTCACCTGTTGTTGAAACTCTTGGCAAACTGGAGCAGCGGCTGAGCTCCCATCGACCGTTCGTGAACTGGGGACGTTTTTTCGTGTTGGATATGGTGCGCTGGCCAGATTCCGTTGAGCCAAGAGCGAGCAATGATGAAGTTTGAGAAAATAATCAGGGTACTGAGTCCGACAGGCCCGCCCGCCGATG
>JBHHTZ010000471.1:0-3798 GCA_046753605.1 Anaerolineae bacterium | reverse complement strand
GAGGAATCCCTGGAGCCGTGCAAGAAGGGGCGAAGTCCGCTGGCGAATGCGTCAACAGAGGTGCGGAAGACAAGGGACCGTTTTTCCAATGCAGCCCCCTTGTCCGGGTGCGGTCTCAGGGATTCCTCACTCCGCTGGCGCTCCGTTCGGAATGACATCACCGTGAATTCATTCATGGGCTGCGGGTCACTTTTACCGCCGTGCGATCAAAGGAAGTATCACGTTTCACGCGGTCCAATAGCGACTAACCATGTCTGACCAAGCCCTGTGGTTCAATAACCTAACACACCAAGGAGCTAAACATGATACTGGTAATCGACAACTACGATTCGTTCACGTACAACCTGGTCCAGTACCTGGGCGAACTGGGAGCAGAGGTAGCGGTGCGCCGCAACGACCAGGCCACGCTGGCGGAGATCAAGGACCTGTCGCCGACTCACATCCTCATTTCGCCGGGCCCCGGCACGCCGGCTGACGGCGGCATCTCCAACGCCGTCATCGAACGCTTTCACCGGGAGCTGCCAATTCTCGGCGTGTGCCTGGGCCATCAGTGCATGGGCCACGTGTTTGGCGGCGTGGTCAGTCGCGCCCCCCGGCTGATGCACGGCAAGACGTCCTCGATCTACCACGACGGTGCGGGGCTGTTCGCCGGCCTGAGAAACCCCTTCACCGCCACCCGCTACCACTCCTTGATCGTGGAAGAGCCTCTGCCCGACCAACTGGAGGTCAGCGCCTTCACCGACGAGGGAGAAGTGATGGGCCTGCGCCACCGAGCGTACCCCACCTTCGGCGTCCAGTTCCACCCGGAATCGATTTTCACCGAAGGCGGCAAGAAGCTGCTGCGGAATTTCCTGGAGACAAAGACGGGGCCGGTGATCAGTGATCAGTAAACAGTAATCAGTAATCAGTAAACAGTAATCAGTGATCAGTGATCAGAAAACAGTAATCAGCGATACCGAATACTGATCACCGATCACTAGTCACTGATCACTGATCACTGATCACTGATCACCGATCACTGGTCACTGATCACTGATCACTGATCACTATCACGCGACGGAGGTGAACCAAATGACGATCAAAGAAGCTATTGCCAGAGTTATTGAGGGCCTTGACCTTTCGGAAACCGATGCGGAAGCCGTCATGGACGAGATCATGGGGGGGCAGGCGACACCGGCCCAGATCGGCGCGTTCCTGACGGCGCTGCGGCTGAAGGGCGAGACCGTGCCGGAAATCGTCGGCTTCGCCCGGTCCATGCGCAACCACGTGATCCCAGCACGACCACAACGAAGCGACCTGGTGGATACCTGCGGGACCGGCGGCGACGGGGCCGGCACCTTCAACATTTCAACGACGGCGGCCTTCGTCGTGGCCGGCGCCGGCCTGGGGGTCGCCAAGCACGGGAACCGCTCCGTCTCCAGCAAGAGCGGCAGCGCCGACGTCCTGGAAGCCCTGGGAGCCAGCCTACGCCTGACCCCGCAGCAGGTGGCCGACTGCATCGATGAAACCGGCATCGGCTTCCTGTTCGCGCCGGCCCACCACCCGGCCATGAAATACGCCATCGGCCCGCGCCGCGAGATGGGCATCCGCACCGTTTTCAACATCCTCGGCCCGCTCACCAACCCGGCATTCGCGCCGGCTCAGATCATGGGCGTCTTCGACGGAGCGCTGACGGAGCCGCTGGCCAGGGTCCTGCAGGGATTGGGGTCCAAGGCTGCATTCGTCGTCCACGGCGCCAACGGACTGGACGAACTATCTACCACCGGACCTAACCAGGTGTCCCACTTCCTCAACGGCCACGTGGAGACCATCTCCGTCGATCCCACCACCTACGGCCTGCCCCGCGCGACGCTGGACGACCTGCGTGGCGGCACCCCCGAAGAAAATGCCGAACTTAGCCGAGGCATTCTGCGCGGACGAGTGACGGACCCTTGCCGGGACGTGGTGATCTTGAACGCGGCAGCGGCACTGGTCGCCGGCGGCGTGGCCGGCGATCTGGCCGATGGTATCGAAAAGGCCGCCGGCGCCATCGACGACGGGAAAGCATTCGCCACGCTTGAGCGCTTCGTGGCCTTCACCAACCAGGCTGCGGCCGCGAACCCATGATTCTCGACACCATCGTCGCCCACAAGCGGGAGGAGCTTAAGGCGCTCAAGGCCCGGCGACCGCTGAGCGAGCTGCGGGCCGATGCCGGCAGCACCCCGCCGGCGCGGGACCTCGCCGCTGCGCTGGCCGCTCCCGGCGTGCGGCTCATCGCCGAGATCAAGCGCGCCTCGCCGTCGAAGGGCGTCTTTCGAGCCGACCTGGACCCAGTTGCGCTGGCTGAAACTTATGTCAACAACGGAGCCGGCGCCATCTCGGTGCTGACCGACGAACATTTCTTCCAGGGCCATCTCGACGACCTGCGGCGGGTCAAGCGCGCCTATCCAGCCGTTCCGGTGCTGCGAAAGGATTTCGTCATCGACCCCCATCAGGTGTACGAGGCGCGAGCCGCCGGCGCCGACGCGGTCCTGCTGATCGTCGCGGTGCTGGCCGACGACTTACTGGCCGACCTGCTGAGCCTGACACACAAGCTCGGCATGGAGGCCCTGGTTGAGGTACACAACGAGGGCGAGTTGAACCGGGCACTCAAAACTGAGCCGAGGGTGATTGGCATCAATAACCGCGATCTGCGCGACTTCACCGTCGATCTGCGGACCACGGAGCGCTTGCGCCAGTTGATCCCTGGTGGTACAATCGTAGTAGCCGAGAGCGGCATTCACACCGCCGCCGATGTACAGCGCTTGGCCCGGGCCGGCGTCGATGCCATCCTGGTCGGCGAGGCCCTGGTCACAGCCGAAGACGCCGCTGCGAAGGCGCAGGAGTTAGCACGTGCGGGCGCGGCCGAAACCCAGACTGACACCTGAAGCCAGCTAGAAGCCGACTGCTGAACGAGACAACAGGTCCCAGCATATCGGTTATGTAGCGCAGTCAGTCAGGTTCATGAGGGGGAACCAGGAGTCAGGATGAAAATCGAAGGGATCATTTGGCTCAGAGACGTGGTAGACAAGCTCACATCCAAACATAACGTCGAAACCTACGAAGTCGAAGAAGTGCTCAACAGCCGGCCAAAGATCCGCTTCGTCGAAAAGGGAGACAGAGAAGGCGAGGATGTGTATCTGGCTCTTGGACAGACGGACGCAGGCAGGTACCTGATCGTCTTATTCATCCACAAGCAGACCAGAGAAGCGTTGGTCTTGAGTGCCAGGGACATGGCACCAAAGGAGCGCAAACAATATGGCAGAAAGTGAATCTAAACGCATGCCCAAATTCAGTTCCCTTGACGAATTGGTTGAGTTCTTCGAGACCCACGACATGGGCGAATATTGGGATCAGATGCCGGAAGCTCATTTCGACATTGAGATCAAGCGAAGGACTCATCTCTTTGCCATTGATGACGAGTTGGCCGAGAGGCTTACCGCAATCGCTAGGGCGAAGAGGATACCATCGGAGAGACTCATCAACGTATGGTTGCGGGAGAAACTTGTGGAACAGTCACGGGCAGCATCATAGACAACACCAATCTATATGATGAAAGTCAAGATTTGCGGCATCACAAACCTCGAGGACGCCCAGGCCGCCATCGAAGCCGGCGCCGACCTGCTGGGCTTCGTCTTCTATCCCAAAAGCCCACGCTGTGTCGAACCAGAAACAGCGGCTGCCATCATCAGCGAGCTCACTACGCAAGACGCAAGACGCAAGACGCAACACGTAGGCGTCTTCGTCGATGAACCCGTGCACCGCGTCCGCGAAATCCTC
>JBHHTZ010000470.1:0-3800 GCA_046753605.1 Anaerolineae bacterium | reverse complement strand
GCCTCGTTGGCGCGGGCGTATGCTTCCCCCAACCGCCCGCGTCGCCAGGAGACCTCGGCCAGCATGGCCAGGATCCACGGGCGGGTGGTGCGCTCACCGATCTGCCGGCTGATTGCCAGAGCTTCGCCAAGCAACTGCTCGGCCTCATCGTAGTGACCCGCGAACCGCGCCAGGTAATTCCCCATGGCTGTCAGCGGGTCCAGCAACCTCTTCTTGTCACCAAGCCGCCGGCGAATGTCGATCACTTCTGTCAACAATGCGGCCTCGCCGGATCGTGCATCGCTGCTGGCCAGCCGCAGCCCGTCCAGGCTGTCCGCGACACGGCGTTCGTCGTCCAATTCGCGGGCCAATGCCAGGGCTTCTTCGTGGGAGGCAGCCGCTTCGTCCAGGTTGCCCAGGTTGGCCTGGAAGTTCCCCAGACAGTTCAGGCTATCGATCACCCCCGGCTTGTCATTGGCGTCGCGCGCGATTTCCAGTGCCTGCTCAGCATGGCGGATGCCTTCGCTGAAACCCCGCGGGCCGGCCAAAAGCGCCCCCATACGGTTCAAGCATTGTACCTGGCCTTCCACATCATCGCGCTCCCTGGCCAGGTCCAGCGCCTGTTCGTAGTCAGACACGGCTTCATCGACATGGCCCAGCCAGCCCTGCACCTGGGCGCGGCGGATGCGGAGTTGCTCGATCATCTCGGGCTCGACCGCGTTGCCCAGCCGGCCGGCCACTTCCAGCGCTCTGGTGTAGTGGGCCAGCGCCTCATGGTTGGCATGATGGCCCCACGCATGATCGCCGGCAGCCACCAGGTACTTCAGCGCTTTGGCGTCGTTGCCACCGACCAGGAAATGGTGCGCCAGAGAGACCTCCAGGTTGTGGATGTCATCACCGTAAATGCTTTCCAGCGCTTCACCGACCGCGTTGTGGAGCAATAGCCGTTGCGCCATTCCAAGCTGGTCGTAGAGATACTTCTGGAAGGGGCGGTGTCGAAACTGATACAGGAACAACACCTTGCCATCGACTCGCTTGATGCCCAGCTCTTGGACGAGTTGATGACGCTTCTGCAGCTCTTCTTCGATGATCTGAACCAGGGCCAGGTCGCTCAGACCCTCGACCTGGGCGATCACCTGTGCCGTGAACTCATCCCCTTCCACACTGGCCACTGTGAGCACCCGGCGCTGCTCCTCCGGCAGGCGTTCGATTCGTTCTGCCACGACGGCTTCCATTCGGGGTGGAAGAGAATCCAGATCGACCGACACAGGGCACATCCAGACCCCTTCGGCTTTGGTCGTATGCTGGGGTATCTCAGAAACCACGGGCATCGCCAGCGGTTGAGAGGTTAGCCAGCCTCGTTCCTCCAGACTTCTGAGGAGTTCGATGGTGAACAGTGGATGCCCGCCCGTCCGCTCTGCAATTAGCCGTATGATGTGCTCATCCAGCTTGTGCGGGGAGTAGGCAGCATCGACGTAGGCTGACACGAATTCGTACGCCTGTTCCTGGAGTGCCTCTGCGCTCGCGCCGGCAGCAACTGAGTCGCCGTTCAACTGAAGCTCGATCTGGCCGGCGTACCGTTTCAGTTCATTGATCACCGGCGGCAGCGGGTGCCGGTCGGTTCCTCCTCCTGGTCCGGCGGAAGGCCGACCCAGTGCCACGTCGTTTGGACGATAGGTCCCAATGATCAGAATCCGGCTGTCGCCAATGCGCCGGCCCAGCCGGAAGAGCAGGCTGATGGACGCCGCATCAGCCCACTGGAGGTCGTCCAGGATCAGGACGATGGGGCGATGCCGCGACAACGCTTCGAGCACGTTGGTGTACTGCTCGAAGATGTGCTCCTGCTCCACACCCCCTGCACCGTTCAGAGAACCGGCTTGGGCGACCTCGACCTGATGTTCCAGTCGATCCAGCCAGCCGACTCGACCGGCGACGAATGTCCCCACACGGGCAGCCAGCGCCACGCCGGGCACGAAGAATTCGATGAGGTCGGGCCCCAGATCGAGCAGCACCTTGGCGGAGACACCGACGAACTCGCGCAGTCGGCCGGCGTTCTCGGAACTGATCGCGCCTTCGGCCAGTTGCGCTTCCACATCACCCGTCAGCAGGCGCAACACCTCGCGCATGGGCAAATACGGATCGCCGGCGCCGGTCCGCGCGTCCGCTTCGCCGAGCGCTACCAACAACTCGTCGTGCCGGGCCTGGACACGCCGGGCGAACTGGCGCGCCAGGGCCGTCTTGCCGGCGCCGGCCTCCCCGCTCACAAAGATGACCTGGCCATGGCCGGCCAGCGCCTGATCCAGGAAACCTTCAAGCCACGCGCCTTCTGCTTCACGACCAACAAAGATTTCGTCCATTTTCAACAACACCCGATTTTCCGTTGGCGGAGACCCGTGCGAGGACACTGCCGGTCCAGGATGTGCTCGTGAACCTTCGCAAGGGTCCATCTATCTGAGTAGTCAACATGAACTGCGTTCACCCTGAATGACGAAAATGCTAGATGGCTAGATGGCTTGTTGGCTTGCAGAGTGCCTAGCCATCCAGCCATCTAGCCAACCAGCCAACTATTTTCGGAGTAGTTGCCTCAATTGTACATCAAAGTCTTTGGTGGAACAATGCCGCGAGCCTGGCGTTGATCCTGCGTGCGGCTCACTCGGGCCGCGCGTAGTACTGGATTTCGCGGTAGATAGGTTTGGGTACAAAATCGACGTCCACCAGGGTGAAATAGTCCTGGAAGGTGTGGGTGGGCCATGGCAGGCGGAAGGACCAGATGGCCAGTACTCTACACCAGGGCCAGCCCCGCGCGATTTCGTAGGCGCGGACGGTGTACGCCGCGCGCTGCGCCGGCCTCACCGCTTTGGTCCAACGCGGATGATCGTTCCAGCCGGCCTCGGTGATGTAGATCGGCTTGTCTGCATCGTCGTTGTCGATCATGAGTTGGCGAAGGAGCTCAACCCGTCGGAAGTTGATCTTGTCTGGGGCCGGCGGGTCGTCCGGCGGAAACTTCCAGCCGTAGGCATGGGCAGCCAGGGCGTCGAAGTAGGGCGCAGCGCCGGCGTCGTACGTCGCCTGTAGGAAACTCAGGTCGCTCATCGCCAGGGGGTCGTCGGGGCGGGCCAGCGTGGGGGCCAGGCCGGCGGCCAGCACTCGCACGTTCGGATCAGCCTCCTTGGCCCGTCGATAGGCTCCGCGCAACAGATCGACGTACGCTGCGGGGTCCACAGGCCGAAAGCCCCACTCGAAGCTCAAGTTGGGTTCGTTCCAGATGATGACGGCGTGAATCCGCCCGCGGAAGTGATCGACGAAGGCGTAGACGAAGTCGCCGTAGTCGTCGAAGTTCTCTTGCGGCAGGTAGCGGAAGGTGGTGTCGTCGGGACGGGCCCAGGCCGGCACGTAGTCGATGCGGGCGATGACGGACAATCCCTGTCGATTGGCATGATCCACAACCAGGTCGGCATGTTCCCAGTTGTACTGCCCTTTGGCCGGCTCGATGTAGCCCCACGGGAAGTACTCCACGATCCAGGGCGCGCCCATCTGGCGCACCATCTCCAGCGTGCGTTTGATCTTGCGCGGTTCCACCTCGTCGGTGAGCCGGGTGTGCACGCCCATCTTGGGGTTCGCGGTGCGGACCGTCTGCTGGGGCCCCAGGGTGACGGGGGCCGGCGGGACCTGGGCGATGAGGATGGCGGCTGTTGTGAATAGCAGGAGAAGCGCGGAGGTTGAACGGGCTGACATGAGAGACGTATTGCGTATTGCGTATTGCGTGGTCGGGTAGGGGCGAGGCAGGGCGGAGAGGTGTCCTGTGGGAAAAGAAACCCTCT
>JBHHTZ010000469.1:0-3803 GCA_046753605.1 Anaerolineae bacterium | reverse complement strand
CAGTGATCAGTGATCAGTTACCAGTGATCAGTTGCCAGCGGTCAGAATACTGTTCACTGATTACCGTTCACTGATTACTGATCACTGACCACTGACCACTGATTACTGACCACTGGCCGCTTACAGGGGCTGTTCGCCCTGACCTACACTCTTCACCGTTACCTGCCCACTCGCAATGTAGAGCCTCACCGTGCGGCCTGTCCGCCCGCCGGTGGCGCGGGACCGTATCCGGAAGCCCGATGTTCGTAGAGACTTCTCGGCGGCCAGCACGTTGCGCTCTCCAACGTTCAACGAGTTGTTGAAACCGGGCGCAGATAGCATCTGGGCGCCGCCGCATAGATGGACAATTAGCCGCTGCCGGCTGGCGCCCAATTGCAAAATCGAATCGATCAACAGTGACACCCCCGGGTCCACGAACTTTGTAAGGTTGCCATCAACTCTCCCCCCGTCCCCCCCGCTCCCCTTACGCCCCCCCAAATTGGGGGGCCGGGGACGGGAGGCCAGGGGGGTGGGAGCGTTGGGTAGCAGGGCGTGCAGCATCCCTCCCACTCGTGCCGTCGGGTCATACAGGCAGACCGCCACACATGAGCCAAGCCCGTAAGCTACCAACACCTCGTCGGGGGTATCACTGACCACCATCTCTCCAATGGACACTGCACGTAGATTCTCAGCCACAACTTGCCTCTGCTATCATTTGATGCTCCGACTCATCCAGTGTCAAGATCGCCGGGTCGGGCAACAACCAGAAGCGAACCTGCACGACTCTGCCGGCGTCCCTGAAGACTGTTTCAACAATCCGCAGGTCGTCGCTCGTGGCGGCCACCGACGTGGCTACCACACTCAGAATGGCGCCCAGCATATCCACCATCACGGCCGGCGG
This sequence comes from Anaerolineae bacterium, assembly GCA_046753605.1. Classification (GTDB taxonomy): domain Bacteria; phylum Chloroflexota; class Anaerolineae; order Epilineales; family JAANWY01; genus JBHHTZ01. Next base: position 2,923 of record JBHHTZ010000469.1, on the reverse strand, counting down.
TGACGGTCGTAACGGCATTCCCGTGAGGGACGCCATTTCGTTGAGAAAGAACGATACCGTTAAGTTGCCCACCTCGGCCAGCGCTGAACGCTCCAGATCGCCCAGGCCGGTGGTTGTGCCCGGTGGCGCGCCTATCAACAGATCGACCAGGCGCAGCGCATCGGGCAGGGCCAGCATCAGGATGGCCTGTCCCGCCAGGTCGCCATCTATCAGCAGGTAAACCCCCACCATCTCTGCTCCAGGGCTGCCGGCGTACGTCATCACCTGGCTGATGGGTATTGTCTCTACCTGGAGGATGTCGATATCGATGGGCCGCCCCACCATATCCGACAGGCCGTATGCCGCGTGATGCATCGCTGCGCGCAACAGGCTGTCCGATTGCAATTCGGCCGTTACGTTGTTCCAAAACGAGATCTGTTCACTCATGCTACCACCCCCTGTCTCCGAGTCTGCAAGGCAGCGTTAATGAGACTTGGAATATCTACAATGAGAACAATGGACGCATCACCCAGAATCGCACAGCCCGACAACCCTGGCGCCTTGCCTATGATGGGGCTGAACGACTTAACCACGATTTCCTGTTTGCCGATGATTTTATCCACTACCAGACCAGCGCGCAGCTTACCCCAGGCCACCGTCACCACTGCGGATTTCGGATTTCGGATTTCGGATTTCGGATTTGTTCTTTCGCAATCTGCAACTTGTACTGAGCCTGGGCGAAGTGCTCGCAACCTGTTCCGGTTCAGGAATCCACAATCGAAGATTTGACGCAAGTCCAGCAGAGGCAATACCGACTCTCGCCAATGAATGACCGGACTTCCCTTCACCGTGCTGACTGACACGTCCGCCAGATACAGCGATTCGGCAATGCCGGCCAGCGGAATGGCATAGATGCTATCTCTCACTGCAACCAGCATCGTCTGCACGATGGCCAGCGTGAGGGGTAAAGTGACCCGAAAAGTGGTTCCCCGTCCCAATTCACTTTCCACCAGCACCGATCCACTGAGCCGCTCGACGTTGGTCCGCACCACGTCCATGCCCACTCCGCGTCCTGACACCTCGGTGACCTGCTTGGCAGTGGACAGGTTCGGTCGAAAGATTAGGTCGATGGCCTCGTCATCATCAAGCTGGGCTGCCTCATCCTCTGACAGCATCCCCCGCCTCACGGCCGCCTGGCGCACCCGCGCCGGGTCGATACCTCCGCCATCGTCTTCCACGGTGATGACGATTTGTCCTTCCATGGGCGCCGCCGTCAGACGTACCGTGCCAGTGGACGGCTTGCCGGCCGCCACCCGCTCCTCAGTCGATTCGACGCCGTGGTCCACTGCGTTACGCAGCAGGTGGATGAGCGGGTCGCCGATGGCTTCGATGATGGAGCGGTCCAGCTCTGTGGCTTCGCCCTCGATGACTAGATCTACCTGCTTGCCGGCCGTGCGGGCCACGTCGCGCACCAGGCGGGGGAACTTGTTAAAGAGGTGAGCGATAGGCAACATCCGGGCCCGCATCACTTCTTCCTGCAACTGTTCTACCACGCGACCGAAATGGGCGGTCATCTCGCCCAGGGCCCCCACCGATTCCGCCCGGCCATACTGTTCACGCAACGCGTCCTCTATCTGCAACACGCGGGTGCGATCGGTGACCAGTTCGCCTACCAGGTTCATCAGCGTGTCCAGGCGCTCCACGCTGATGCGCACCGTTTTATCAAGACCAGGGTCGATGCCCCCGGCCCCCCGGCCATTGCCTGTACTGCGGCCTTTCCCGGGTCCCCCCCCGAGCTTGTTAAGGGGCTGGGCTGGGTGGCTGGATGGCCCTTCGACAGGCCCCTCGACAGGCTCGGGAGGACCATCAGGACGACGCTGGGTGGCTGGGTGGCTGGGTGGCTGTGCCGAGGCCGGATCAGGCCCAGGACTCTGTCGAGGGGTCGAAGGGCCGTCGACGGGCTGCGTGCTGGGCTCGCCGAAGGGCTGCACTCGAAATTCGGCCAGGTCAGAGACATCGCTCAGGACCCCCTCAACGGCGCCCACGTCGGCCTCGGTGGCCAGGGCGAGCCACAAGCGGTGATCACCCTGGTTGGTGGACAGATCGGCCAGCGAGGGATGTTGGATGACGATCTGGCCCACTTCCATCAATGCCATCACCGCCTGCAGGAGGCGGGCAGCCGGGGCAAAAGCATCAGCCATGGCGATGACTTCAACGTTGAGGATGGTATACCCTTCTTCCTGGTAGCTTCTCGCCTGAGTTGCCTGTTCCGACGTCAGTTGGCGCGGCGCAGAGACAGGCGCGGCTTGGACCACCTTACTCCCTTCGTTGCTCTCCACCAGTGCGCGCAGCCGGGCCAGTCTGTCAGCGACGTCGATGCCGCTGGGCTGCCGGGCGACGATCTCATCCCGCAGAGCCTTCAGGGTGTCCACGGTGTCGAGCAGTTCGTCGGTCACTCCCTGGGCGGGTGGCGACTGGGCCTCGCGCATGGTGTCGAAGAGGGTTTCCAGGGTATGGGTCAGCTCCGCCATCGGGTGATGCCCCACGGTGCCGGCCAGCGCTTTCAGGGTGTGGGCCGCGCGGAAGACGGAATTGAAAGTATCGGGGTCGACCGCCCGCTCCAGACGCAGGATGCCGGTCTCCATGGCCTGCAGATGCTCGTTGACATCTGCGAGGAATATTTCCAGCTCATCAGCCTCAATGTCGAAAGTCAGTGCATTCTCCATGTTTATCCGCTTCTCGTTTCAGTGTCGCTGGTTAGACTGGGTATTAGATATTAGATATTAGATATTGGATATTAGGTATTGAGTTCCCAATACCCAATATCTAATATCTAATATCTAATACCCAATATCTAATATCTAGTATCTCGTTGGTTGTCTGAGTTGGTTGATCAGGCGGGGCGCTCAACGCTAGCAGGGGGCTGTGGATGAGCGCCCCGCCT
>JBHHTZ010000468.1:0-3806 GCA_046753605.1 Anaerolineae bacterium | reverse complement strand
GGTGCTCAGCGCCGGCTGGAACGTGTTGAAGTCGTAGGTCAGGGGATAGTCCGCATACCTGAGATGGGTGGGCTCAAAGTCCAACATGCCGGCGATCTGGAAGTTGTCCAGGAAGATGCCGTCCACGATGGCGTCGTCGTCAATGAACCCCTGCATGTCTGCCAGCACCTCTCGCCGCGTGAGCTGGTTCTGGGTGCAGCGGGTGACGTCGCACGGCTGGCCCTCGTTGAGCCCCTCATCCGGGTCCCGGCGCACATCGATGGTCCACTTGTCGTTCTCGTGGCTCACAGAGCCGATGCTGCGGATCAGGTAGTCGCCGTTGGAGGCCCTGGTCCCGCTGTTCAACGTGGCCACCGCGTCGTAGTTGCCGGCCAACGCATCGTGCGTCAACCAACCCTGAAACAGATCGTAGCTCGGCTGCGGGGTTTGAGACATCGCGCCAAACGCATCACGGTACATGAAGTCCTCGGAGGGCACGCTGTACAGGGTGTTGAGAATGTTGTCGGCGTCGTTCTGCTGTATCAGTTGCACCCAGTCGTCGTGGGTCAGCGAGTACTTCCAGGGAGCGAGACGGGCGTTCCCAACGAAACCGAAGTTCTGCCAGTCGTTGATGTTCTGCTGGAACTGCAGCGGCCCGTTGGGGCCGTTCCCGATCGGTTCCTGCCCTGCTGCCACGCCGTGGAAATAGGAGGGGAATATCTCTTCCGTATAGATGTCTGCGGCGCTGCGAAAACCCCACAGCGGGTCGTGGGCAAAGACGATGAGGGAAACGCTGGCCTGGTTGGGGAACTTCTCGGGCAGGGGGGACAGGCCCAGATAGTACTGCAGGTTCAAGGAGTTGTCCTGGGCGTCGAAGAACCCTTTGAAGAGGGCCGGGCGGGCCATGTTCGTGCCCAGGGAAAGGCCGAAGGAGGGGGCAGACACCGACGAGAAGGGGTAGTTGGAGATGGCCTGGTCCGTCTTCTGGACCCCTTCCACCGTATTCTCGTAGCGGGCCCCTGCCTCGACCGGCTTGCGGGAGCGGGGGTGTTCCTCCCAGGCCAGAGGCTCCGTCCCGGTGACCGGTACGGAGAAGAGCAGGTCCACGGCGCGGGGTGCCCCATCCGCCGCAAACAGGGACACGTCCACGCGCACGTCGTGCTCTTCGGGCGTGAAGGTGGCCGTGACCTCGATGCCACCGCTGCTCGCGCCCGTCAGGCGGAGCGCGCCGTTCCCCACGTCGGTGAGCGTTCCCCGCAGGGTCTCGGGCCGCATGGAGGCCGGCGTCTCATAGAGATAGACATCATCAATCCACAGGGTCTGGGTGGGAGGCGAGGAGATGGGCGTTGTGGCCGGGTACTGGCTGTTCCTGGCATAGCGGATCAGCACTGCCGCCTGGGTCGCGCCAGGTGGCGGGGACAGGCGGCTGGAAAAACGCATCCACTCGTGAGAGGAACCATACAGTCGCAGCGGATTGCTTACGGAGAGTTCGTCCCCACTGTCGTCGTACCATATCACGTAGGCGGCATTCACGTCGATCAGAAAACCGTACGAGGTCTTCAGAAAAAGGGAGAGCACGTAGCTTTTTCCATCATCGACGCTAAGTCGAGATGAAAGCACACGGGTCGTTCCGGAAAACTCCCCCAATTGTAGAGATCGGGTTCCGGTGCGGGCCTCGGACCCGACCGCCACCTGGGATGGTCCGTCAACGCTCCAACCATCCAGGCCCTGCTCAAAACCCGGGTTGGGAACCAGGTTGACAACAGAGGTCAGATCATGGGTGTTGTCCCGCAGAGCCAGGACGGGGCGCGAGATTCCCAGGGCGATCTTTCCGTCCAAGGCCAGCCGGGAGAGCACCCCATTCGGCTGGAAGGTCATCTGCACCGTGCCATCTCTCGAGGCGACGGTCAGCTCCTGGGCAGTTTTCTCTTGAGCCCAGTCGAAGCGAAGAGTTGTCAAAAGGGTGTAGTCCGCCGCGGACACAGCCTGTCCGACGAGGGCCGTGCACAGGCCCAGGAACAGAAAGGCTGCCAACCTGATGAGGATTATGAGACGCATGCGTAAGATGGCTCCTTTCGCACGATGAAACCAGCAGCGTTCTCCCGCCGGCATTGCTTTTCGTCCGGGTCATTTGCTCTGAGGCGAGGTCACCCGGGAGGCGTCGACGGTGACGGTCAGGGAGTCGCCTGACTGACAAGGCCCTGTATTCTCATCCCGCCGCAGGATGACCCCGCTCCTGGGGGCCAGGGTGATCTCGCCTACCGGCGAGCCATCGTTACCCGGGTCCACGCCGCAGACGCGGCGCAGGGGCGGGTCGAAGGTGACGGTCCCGCTCTGGGCGCTGTAGAGGGCGACGCCGTGCTCAAAGTCGCGGCGGTAGACACCGGGGACATCCGGCACTTCGTAGCCAGGGCCGAGGGCCTGTCCCAGCCAGCCGAGATGGTCGCTGCGCCCCGCGCCCGTGTACAGCGGGTGGTCAGCAGCGTAGCCGTAGGGGTCCACGCTGAACTCGTCGAACCAGTCCTCCGGCTGACCAGCCCACCCCGAGGGGTCCGCGTACAAAGCCAGGATGCGCGTGGCGTGATCCCCGGTGTGGCCGTAATAGCCGTCGCCCAGCACCAAGGTGAGGGCCATGATGTGGCGGTGCTGCTCAAAGTTGTGCTCGTAGAGCGCGTTGCGGTCCCGCTCGTTGACGAGGGCGAAAACCGGCTCAGCCAGGTTGCCCGGCGCGAAGAGGTTCACGTACTGCTGTACGGCTTCGGGGTACGACTCCTGGAAACCGCCGTTGAAGTCCTCGAACCGCCGGCCATTCTGGTTCGGCCTCGGGAAGCCGCTGAAATGCCCGTTCTTGATGACGTAGAAATGCCGGCCCATGGCCGCAGCCGCTTCCTTCAGCCGCCGGGCGTACTCTTCGTAAACCACCGGCACTTGGGCGTTCACCTCGGTCAGATTATCCACCTGGCCGTCCAGGTTGAGGTCGAGATGATAGCCCTGAGCACTGGCGGGATCACCCAGGCGGAAGCCGTAGGGCTTCCAGCTTTCGTCGTCGGCGTCCATGATCACCCCGTCCACCAGCCAGGTCTCGTCCGCTGCGCCCCGCGGATAGCGCGAGGGCATCAGGATTTCTGTGACGTACTCGGTCGCCGCATCCACCCAGTCGGCGCCGTCTACCACGGTTTGGCTGCAGGCTAGCGTGCCCTCACCAAGACACCAGCGGTTCATGAGAAAGGCCGGCGAACCGAAGCTCTCCGAAGAGTGCGGCACGATGCCGGCGCGGCTGCCGGCCGCGTAACGCTGCGGGCGTCCATAGATGGCGCGCTTCGGTCTGCCGTTCACGAACTTCACCGCCATCGTGACCTCCCCTGTCTGGGCGTCTAGGCTCTGAATGGCCATGATCTCCACCGTGCCCCGACCGGCGCCGGCCTCATTGTCGAAGAAGCTCAGGTAATACCAGTTGTACTTGTCGGCCGGACGCCAGTAGTCCAGACCCAACTCGTCGCCGCCCCGCACGCCCCAGTCCCGCCAGCGTCGCACGTCCTCCGGTCGGAACTGGAAGGTGAGCGTGGAGGTCTTCGTCACCGGTTCCTGGAGTTGGATCAAAGGCGTGTACGCGAACCAGCGGGGGCTGAGGCGGTCGATAAACCAGCGCTGAGGGCTGTTCGTGCCGTAGCCGAAGTGGTTTGCCTCGATGTGTTCCAGGCCGCGATGGACGAAGGTGGTCAGGTTCGGGTTGCGTTTCTTCGCTTCGTAGACCGTCACCTGGGTGATGGTGCCGCGGCCGGGATGGCTGAGATCGTAGGTGGTATCGGACCACGAGCCGACGCCCT
>JBHHTZ010000467.1:0-3809 GCA_046753605.1 Anaerolineae bacterium | reverse complement strand
ATCGCCGCTCTCAGTTTCTTGGTGGCCAACCCTTCAAAGAAAGCATCAATCCGGTTCTTGAGCTGAGCTTCGGACACCACTCGCTTGTCCATCATGTCCGACTCAATATACAGCGTCAGTACATCGCTCTTTTCCATGACAGATCTGCGGTTGTCGGCCAGGCCCGTAGAAACGGTACGGCAGCTTTTGATAGGATGATACACGATCCCATCCACCTGATAGGAGTCCACCATGTCCGCCAGCGCACGATCCTGGAAAAACATACTGTCCATAGCATGGCGCACACTGATGAGCACGCCTTCCGAGAGACTCTCCAGAGGGCGATCCAGGTCGTATTCGAATCCCAGATCGGTTCCGCCGGCTGCGAACCACAGGTAGGTGGAATTCACAAACACGCCTCCCCATTCGGCAAACAGCTCGTAAAACCGACGGAAGATGGGGTAGCAGGGTACGCCCACGAAAATGAGACGGTGCTTCTCCTCAATGAGCGTTCCGATGCCATGCGCTGCCTTGTACTCCATTTCCTCCACCAACTCGCGAAAGTAGTTGCTGCCTTCGGGCGTCCCGCGCAGGGCGTTGGCAACGCCCAGGTAGATCGTGCCATCGGTGAGGGCGTTGAAGAGCGCCGGCCGGCTCTGGTTCAACTCCAGCACCCGCCGCCATCCTTCGCTCATCTCGTTAGCGTGGTGCATCACTTCCCGCAGCTTGTCGATGTCAAACTTCTTGCCCGTGACCTCCTCGCACAAGGAGATGAGCTCGCGAATCTGATGCTCGACGTAGCGCCGGTCACGCTCGAAGTTCGGGTCCCCTGGCCAGGTCTGCCCGTTCGCAGTACGAGAGCCTGGGACATCCAGCGTGAACACGGGGATGTGGTACAGACGCTCCCAAATTTCAGCCCACTTGATGTACGTGTTGCAGGCATTCGTCAACACAGCCACAGAGGGCCTCGGAATACGCCCCATGGGGTGCTCGCCGTCGCGCAGTTGCACGGCGACATCGGCCTTAACGTAGCCACAAATATCAGGGGAATAGCCGTAGTCCTCAGCTTCATTCAGGTAATCCAGCGCCACCCGGCGCACGGCCGTCTGCAGTGAGTTGATCTCCGGAAACACCGTATGGAGATCAAAGGCCCGCAAGATTTCGGCCATGCTGCCCATGACGAAGACGTAGGCTGCCTTCTCGCCCTGCTCGCCGGCCAGAGTGAGGGTATTGAACCATTCACGAAACAGCCGGCCCCCCTCCTTGTTACCCCTTCCAACAATCTCTTGCCCGTCTTTTTGATCTGTCATCGCTACACCCTCCCCGTAGGGCAAGTTGCCAACTTGCCCTACGTCTAGTCAAACAAGATATTCTCCACGAAGGTTTCAAGCTGAATCTGCAGGTGGTCGAAGCTGGTCATCTTCTCCTCGAACTCACTGATGAAGTACGGGATCTCCGCATCCTCCAGCTCTCTGGAGTAAGCGACCTGTTCGTCCAACCCTGGCTCACACATCTTGGCTGCGGCCACAATAGCCGCCTCGGCGCCGGCGTGCTGGATTCGCTGAAGGAGCATCTTCTCCTTCGGCTTGCGCAGGTCGTGCTGCACCGGGCTGTAGGTGGACTTCTCCAGGTACGCCTCGGCCAGGTTCATCAGCGGGTCGCCGTCGGTGGGCACGTCCTCCTGAATCCAGCGCAAACCGATCAGCAGATCGTCATCCACCACGTAGCACGATTGGGCGATGACCCGCAACAGGTCTAGCGGCGGCTGTTCGCAAAAGCCACCCTCGAATACCACGCGAATCTTGTCCTGCTTGCGAGCCGGCCTTTCCCGAATCTGTGGGATGACGGTCTGTAGAAGTTCGTTGTGTTCCTCCCTGGGGATCATGCCGCCCACGGAGACCAGTGCGTACGCTTCGTAGGCGGAGAGAAGCCACGGCGTCTCGCGCTTGATCGCGTACAGTTCTCGAAGCAGCCGGCGGTTCTCGTTGAACACGGTGATGGAGTGGCGCAAGTCATCGTCGCCCACCGGCCGACCAACGACACCTTCGATGTCCCGCTTGAGCCGGTCGTATTCACCTCGCAGGTATTGAGCGGAGTATGACGAGTTGGCGTTTTGGGGCAGGTAGAGGATTTGCGATGAATAGGGCAGATTTCTGCTCCAGATGCCGGCCAGGTTGCGGGCTGCGTCGCAGATAGGATGCGTGACAAACATCTCCAACTCCAGCCGGTCCGTCAACGCCAGCTCCAGCGAGGTGCGCAGGATTGAGCACAGGTATGAGCCGAAGTGAGAGTCGGCCTGCCGCGCCTCCACCGGAGCGCCTCGAACTTTCACCGGCAACATGCCGGCAGCGTGCGCGATCTCTTCCGGGAAATAGACCTGGAAGTGACCCAACACCATTCCTCCCGCCTCACGCCAGTGGCGCACCGTCGGAAAATCGGGGTCTTCCACCAAGTCCCGACACAGCACCAGAACCTTATCAAGGGGTTTGCCTTGCCACCCGTCCAATATGCTCACTTTCAACCTCCCTCGTTGTCAGTGAACAGTAATCAGTGATCGGTGATCAGTAATCAGTAATCAGTCGTCAAGAACTGGTCACTGATAACTGATCACTGATAACTGTTTACTGATCACTGATCACTGGTTCTTCCACACTGGCCGGCGCTTCTCCATGAACGCAGCCAGCCCTTCGCGTGGATCCTCCAACGCCATCAACTCATCCAGGTAGATCTCCTCTGTCAGCTCCAGCGCCGGCTGCAACCCAAGCTCCAGGCTCGCCTTCACCGCTCGCTTGGTCAGGCGCAGCACCGGCCCGCTGAGAGCCGTCAACTGGCCGACAAACTGGTCTGCGCCGGCGGAGAACTCCTCAGCGGGGAACACCTGGTTGACCAACCCCAGTTGCTGCCCCTCCTCCGCCGTAATCGTCTTGCCGGTCAGGATCAACTCCATGGCCTGCTGCCAACCCGTGAGACGCGGCATCAGAACCGCCGCCACCGGCGGAAACACGGCCAGTTGGATTTCCGGCTGCCCAATTTTCGCGTTCTCCGACGCCACAACCATGTCGCAGGCCATGGCCAGTTCCCAGCCACCGCCCAGAGCAGCACCGTTCACCGCCGCAACAACTGGCATCGGCAGGCTCATCACTTGCCGAATGCCGGCGTGGAACACGTGCAGCATCTCGCTCACGCGGTCGGCGGTGTGGTCCGCCACGTCCACGCCGGCGCAGAAAGCCCGCCCGGCCCCCGTGATCACCAGCACCTTCACCTGGTCGTCGGCTGCCACTTCGTCCAGCGCCGCCTGGAGTTCCCGCATCATTGAAATGTTGAGCACATTGAGCGGCGGACGGTTGAGCACCAACCGTGTGACCTGCTCGACCTGTTCCACCTCGATGAATTCGTAGTTCACAACAACCTCCCGTCTCAGTGATCGGTGATCAGTAACCAGTGATCAGTCATCAGTCATCAGTCAAGATCTGTTCACTGATTACTGATCACTGAATACTGTTCACTGATCACTGTTCACTGGCTGTTCAGGCTTGCGCCGCAGACACCGCAGTACTCGAAGGCCGCCGGCAGCCCCTCAGCACCGCACTCGGGACAGTCCTGGGTGTTGGGTCCCCAGACAAACTCGCTGGAACCGCCCTCGGCCGCCAGTTCGCGGAGTTCTCGGTAGCGGGCCGGCCGCTTCTGCACAAAGGCCCGCATCCCCTCCCACGGTTCGTAGCTGGTGTAGTGCAGCGCCAGCCAATCGCGGGCATGGCCGATGGTCTGGTGCCACGCCAGGTCCTTCCAGAAATTCACCTGCTGCTTGGTGTAGCGCGTACACTCCGGGA
>JBHHTZ010000466.1:0-3811 GCA_046753605.1 Anaerolineae bacterium | reverse complement strand
TACTGGATGTACACAGGATCATCCAATCCATAGGCCGCTCTGAACTGCTCGACCATTTCGGGAGTGGCATCGAAGGGCATCATGAGAGCTACCGGGTCGCCGGATAGTCTCAGCATCAAGAAGATCACCGTAACCGATCCAAGGATCACGAACACGGTTTGAAGGAGACGCCGTACCAGATATCTGCTCATCTCTCGTCCTCATGGCCTGGACATTTGCTCAACCCCATCAGTGCCACGTCGTTAGCTCAATCACTTCCCCTACATCACCTAGCTCTTCGAGGTGCCCCAATAGCTCCGCCAACTTCTTCACATTGCGCTCCGCCAAGCGCCTGGCCCCGTACGACGAGCAACCCGAGAGCTTCTTCTCCAGGTCGTTCCACGTCATGGGCCTCTCAGGACTGCCAAGAGGATGCTCGACCTCCTCCGTGTATTGTCCGCCTCTCATCGTCGTTATCGTCACCCTCGCCGGCTCAACCCCACTGCGGCGGCTAAGCCCGCTGTCCAGCTCTACCCTGATCTTTTCCGAGACATCCAGGATCTCTCGACTCTCGATCGCCTCTTCGATGAAATCCGCCATCGTGACGCGCCCCCGCGCCACAGCCACCGCAACCGACCACGGTATGCTGAACTGTGAATCCACGGCGTTTCGCGGCCGGCTCTTTATCTCCAGCGGCGTACTCAGGACGCTATAGCTCCCCTGGCCGGTGTAGACCGAAATCTCTTTCACGTCCCCGGCCTTGATGGTGTGCGTACTCACCAGAGACAGCGCGGCATCTATGGCGGTGTGCGTGCCCCGGCAGCAGGGGTAAGGTTTGATGGAAACGTTTACGCCTTCGTAATCCTTTCCCAGACCGGCCGTCAGGGCCTCCGGGTCATAGCCTCCTTGGTGATACTGGTTGAACAGACCGTACTTGCCTTCGAGACAGTTTCTAGCCCCGGTGATGCCCTTTTCGGCCATCAAGGCCGCGACGATGCCTCCTCTGGCGGCGAATCCAGGCCCCATCCTCTTGGTCAGCGCCCCGTCCAGAACACACTGACCGTTACCGCTGGCCTGGTGATAAGCAATGCCAAGGGCATCTACGATCCCGTCCTCGTCAAGCCCCAACAGCCTGCCGGCAACGCCGGCGGCCGCGAGAAAGCCGTACAACACCGTCAGATGCCAGCCGGTGTCAATACGGTTTCCGGAGTGGGGCACGGTTGCCAATCCCAGCCGGCACATCATGTCCACGCCCAACGCCACCGCCGTAATGAACTCCTGCCCGCTGACCCCTCCTTGCCGCTCGGCCAGGACCAGACAGACCGGGATAATCACCACCCCGGGGTGCATGACTGCGGTGTCGTGCGTATCGTCGAAGTCCAGCGCGTGAGCCATGGTGGCGTTGAGTTGGGCCGCGTGGAACGCCGGCAATCGGTGGCCCCAACCAAACACGGTTGCCTCTTGCTTCCCGCCCCAATCCGTGACCAGTTGTCTCAGTTCCTCCACCCCAGCCCTGGAAGATCCCCCCACCGCCACCGCCAACAGGTCCAGGATTTCATTCTTGGTGGCCGCTACGACCTTGCTAGGAAGGTCATCATAAGTGATACTTGCAAAGTTCCTTGCGAACAGCGAGATTGGGTCCATCTTTTACTCCTCAAAGTAGAACTCTTCAGCATTACGTTGGCAGAGTTCTAGTGGGTCACTTGACATGATCATAGCCATTCCGACCGGCACTGTTACCCGAAAGCGCAAGGGGATCGCCGTCAAGGTGACCGACCCCAACTGATGTCTTGGACCCAGAGATCAACCGGGCATTGTGGAAGAGCTGGTGTACTGGACTGGACCAGCCTCCCCCATTGCCGGATGATTTGCCACCGCTGCGGATGCTCTTGGTCTGGGACAATCTCAAGGGCCACAAGACCCCAAGCTTCGTGGACTGGCTGATCCAGCACGGTATCATGCCGTTATACACCCCCTTGGGCGGTTCCTGTGTTTTGAATTGCCAATTGACTGTGGTCTTGCGCCTGTTACCCTTCAGCCTGTGCCAGTGCCGATCAAGGCAGTCTTCGTTTCTTCCCAGGCGCCACATGAGATAGTGCCTGCAAAACGCCCAGACCAGAATGACTATTGCGGCGATGGCGATGGGAATCAAGAGGTGTGTTCGTTGCCAGCATTCCAATAGTGCTCTCGATGTGGGACCATAGGGCCCTCTTCTCCAACCCTATCCGCTAGCGAAGCTTCGCCTCAAACCGACAAGGCGAACACTCACCGCAGAGCACGCTGAGAACGCAAAGATTTTCTGGTTTTCTCAGCGGCCTCTGCGCGCTCTGCGGTAAGATCTTGCCTCGTTTGTCAAAGATTCAGCTTATGAAGATGTCTAGTGTATCGAGGTAGCCTCGGGAAGTGCGATGTCATCAGGATCTGGTGGTCCAAGTTTTGCCAGTTCCAGCAGAACCGGTATAACCTGATTCAAGTCCGCCACTGCTCCGACCTGGGCAATTTCGAAGATAGGGGCTGCCGGGTCCGTGTTGATCGCGATAATGCCTTGTGATTCATGCATCGCCACAATATGCTGAACCGCGCCCGAAATCCCACACGCCAAGTACACCTTCGGCTTCACGGTACTGCCCGAGATACCAACTAGATGTTCCGGAGGTAACCATCCCTTGTCAACCAGCGGCCTCGAACAGGCAACGACCCCGCCCAGCGCGTCAGCCAGTTGTTGGTAAAGCAGAATGTTGGCTTTCGATCCGATCCCGCGTCCGATTGAAACGACGATGTCGGCCTTTGTGATGTCAACGCCACCTCTGGGGGGTTGCACGGTGGACAACAGTCTTATTCGCGAGAGTAATTCCCCGGCCGACGACGGATCGTACCGCCTGATTCGCGCTCCTTCGGATGGAAGCGGTTGATTTTGTGTATTGTTGCCCCGAAGTGTGGCGACGATTGGCGTGCTATGCCCCACCACCAATCTCACATGCCTAGTGCCGCCGAACATCGGCCGCGTCACAGCCAACGACCCGGTGGACGGCTCAATGTTGATGCAGTTCGTTAGCAGAGGAAACGACAACTTTCCTGCTACTGAGCCACTGAGCTCGATGCCGGCGACCGTGTGGGGCATGAGTAACATCTTGGGGCTTTCTGCTCGCACCAGATCGGCCAGGATTTTGGAGAACAACTCGGCGTTATGATCCGCGAGGGCCGGATTCTCCACGAGGAGTATCTCGTCCACGCCCCTTTGCTCCAGAATAGGGATGAACCTGTCCTCGCTTGGCTGGCCCAACACCACCGCCACCAGTCGGCAAGACATTCTGGCAGCAAGCTCTCCTGCACTGGTTAGAAGGGCGAGCGACGCGCTATCAATGGAATGCCCCTTCCGCTCGACCCAAACCAGCAGATGGTCCTGAACACTACCCCGCTGCATCTCTAATCCTCTCCAGAATTGACGCCGCTATCATCTTGCTGTTCCCTTCGAGCAGTTCGGCCTGCTGTCTCCTTTCGGGCACGCCTACTTCGGCGATCTTGAACCAGCGGGGTCCACTCAATTCATCCTTGGTCAGACCCAGGTCGGCCGGAGTGAGGACTTGCAGCGGGCTACGGCGGGCACGGATGACCTTCATGGGGGGGGCGTAACTGAGCGTCTGTCCCCCGGAGTCTACGGCCAGTAGTGCCGGAAGGGGAACTGCCAGAACTTGCCGGATACCTCTGCCCAAATCCCTGGTAACCGTCAGCGATTGAGGCTCATCGCCTTTCTCTATCTTGGTCACCGCGTAGACGCTTGGGAAGTCCAGCATTGCCGCGACTAGCATCCCGACTTGGCTGGTAAGGTTGT
>JBHHTZ010000465.1:0-3825 GCA_046753605.1 Anaerolineae bacterium | reverse complement strand
GCCCAGGCGGAGGCCGAAGCTGAGCGCAAGCGAGCTGAAGCCGCCGAAGCTGAACTCGCTCGTCTCCGCGCTCGCCTGGCCGAATTGGAGGGTAATGCGTAACCTCCCTGACGAAAGTCAAGTTCCAGTTTCGCTGAGAACCAGACCTCCGAGGTTTTTGGCCGTTGTTCTGGTCGCGCTGATAGACCAGTGAGGTTCCAAAGCTTGCCCGTCTAGCTCATTGGGGGAAAACCTCGGAGGTCTTCGAAACACTGTTGGCTAGCCGGCTGGGCGGTCAACGCTTCAGTTGGCGCGCCCGCTCCTTGGCCTTCCGCAGCCGTTCCAGCGCGTCATCGCCGGCCTCTCCGTCGGCGTCTGGCTCTCGCGCCGGCCCCCCACGCGCTTGCGGCAGCGGCTCTGGGGGCGGCGCCGGGGCCTCTCCCGCCCGGCGTTGACGCCGGCTAACACGTTGTTTGGCCTCGAAGAGTTCTCCTAGCAGGGGCTCCTCCGCCCCGGTGGCCGGCGCTCGCCCCCGAAGCCGGCTGATGAGCCGAGTGCCGGCTGCTCGCAGGTCGCCACGGGAAAGCATCACCCGCCGAATGGCCACGTCCAGCGGGAAGAGCAGAGCCGCCGCTAGCAGCAGCCAGGTCCAGATGGGCCGCGTGCGCTCGACGGTCTCCAGCGTGTGTGCGAATGCCTCCGCCGGCTCGATACCCACTCGTCCACCGGTCGTGCCCGTGATGTCGGTCAGCAGGGCGGTGTCAACGGTCAGGCTGGTGTACTCGGGCGAGTAGGGCACAACAAAGCCGGTGGTCTGGGAAATCGCCGCCGTATCCCGCTCTGATTGTTGAATCTGCACCAGGTACGAGCCGACTTGTGAGACCGGTACCCGACCCTCGTAGTGGCCGGCGGCCGTCTGCTCCAATTTGACCTCGTCAATGGAATGGTCTGCACTGAGCCCAGTCGAGGTATCAGGGCCGATGATTTGCGCCTTCAGGTCCAGGAAATCGCGCGGCCGGCCGGCAGTGTCGAAAGCCTCCACGGTGATGACTGCATCGTTGCCTTCCAGCCGGATGTCGCTGGCCAGCGTCTGGGACTGCGGGGCCGGCAACGTCCAACCGACAAGCTGGGCAGCAAAGGTGGGGAAACCCTCCCAGGTTAGCCACTCCGTGGCCCAGCGCCCCGTCAGGTCCGATGTCCACGCCACAGCGCGGCCCAGGCCGTACTGCCAGTGGGCCAGCACGGGATCGCCCTGCGGCGAGATCAGAGCCACGGTGGCGGCTGTTCTGGGCGTTGTGCCGTTGTACCCACGCAGAGCCGGCATCTCCTCAATGCTGAGGCCGGTCAGAATCGGGCTTGTGCTGGCTGTCTGCGGGCGAAACGCCTCCTCGATGAGGTAGCTACCCACGGCCCGGATGGTCTCCTTCAAGAAAATGCGGGGGATTTCGTCCATGCTCGTTGCCGGGTAGTACTTGCCGCCACCCTCCTCGGCCAGTCGTTCCAGGTAGTCGGCGGAGCCACGGCCGGCGGCCACGACGGACAGCGTGATTCCCCGGTCGTGCATCTGCTGAACCACTGGATCGTAGCCGCCGGCGTTGGTCCATCCATCGGTGATCAGGATCACGTGCTTGATGCGGGCCTCGACGCCTTGCAGGTTGCGCAGCGCCTGGTCCAGGCCGGCCATGATATTGGTGCTGCCCTCCGCGCCGATGCCGGCGATGGACGATTCCAGCGTGTCCAGGCTCACCAGCGGCTGCGTCTCCAATGCCCACCGCGCCTTCTCGTCGAAGGCCACGATCCCCAGGTAGTCGAACTGTCCAAGGACCGAACTGGCCTCCAGCATGGCCTGTTTGGCGATGTCGACCTTGGGGATGCCGATTTCGCTTCTGACGGACGGACCACGCGGGTCATCGCAGTGGCAGCGCCCCATGCTGCCCGATTTGTCCATGGCGATCACCAGCGCCACGTTTGGCTCGTCCGTGCGACTGCGGACATCCATGTCCACCGGCAGCGCCTTTTCGACGGGCGTGCGCAGGTAGCCGCCGGCCCCGTAGGAGGTCTCGCCGCCAACCATCACGAGGCCATGCCCCAGGTCGCGCACGAAAGACGGCAATACCACCATCGCGTCCGACGGCAGGCTCTCGGCCGGCACATCTACCAGAACGACCGTGTCGTAACTTGCCAGTTCAGCCAGCTCGGTGGGCAGTGAGGCCGGCGGAATCAGCGTGGGGTTGAGCTGTGCGGCATCCAATGCGCTCACCAGCGCCGCTGCCTCGTTCGGCTCGTTGGCCACCACCAGCACGCGCGGCGGCCCGTGGATGACCGTGAAGGCCGCTGCCTGGTTGTTCTGCGGGCGCGTGTCATCGGCCGGCTCGATTTGCGCGCGATAGCGGCGGAAGCCCTGTTCCTGAGCTGTGAGGGGCACGGCGAATCGATTGAGGCCAGGGGTCAGATGGACCTCTCGCTCCTCCAGCAGTTGGTTATCGCCAAGAACTCGCAGCCGTGCGATGGTGCTCACCGTGCTGGCGACGACCGCCGTCAGCTCGAAGCGCTGGCCCACGCGCACACCGGAGGGCGCGTGGAAGCCGGCGAAGATCACTTCGGCGCTGCCGGCCGGCGGGGCAAGGGGAACCACATCGATTTCTACGTCCCGTGCGGTAGCCAATTCGGCCTGAATGCGCGCCTGACCAAGGTTTTCCTGGCCGTCGGACAGCAGGACCAACCGTTTCTCGGCGTCTTCGGGGAAGAGGGCCATGCCCAGTTGGATGGCGTCGGCGATGTTGCTTCGGGTCGCCGTGGGCACAGACGTGATCTCGCTCAGATGCGAATTGCCCGAGGGTAGCCGCTCTACCAGGGCGTTTTCGCCAAACACGACGATGGCTGCCTGGTCGCCAGGGCGCATATCTTGCAGCGACAGGCGGACGAACTGCTCGGCGCGCGCCTGCTCTTCGGGGGGAACGCTGTCCGAGGCATCTACTAAGAAGACGGTGGTGAGCTCGTCCACCGGCCGGACGATCTGGGCGCCAGCCAGGGCCAGGATCACGGCTGTCAGGATGATTAGCCGCAAGGCCAGGCTCATCCAGCGCCGCGCGGCCGGCAGCCGCCGGCCTCCGAGCAGGGCCAGGGCCACGATAATCGGCAGCAGGATCAGCAGCCACAGCGCGTCAGGGTAGACGAAGGAGAGCCGCACTATTTCGCTCCTTCGAGTGGTCGCAGGGTCTTGGTGATACGGTCGAAAAGCCGACCGCCCTGCCAGCTCTGAATCAGCAGCACGCGGCCGTTCAGAGCGAGCAGCAGAATCCTGGCGGTGTCGCCTCGGAAGCCGCGAACCGTTATGCGGATGCCCTCCAGGCCGTTCACGGCGACGTCCTTCGGGGGGCCTTCAAGTCCGTCCCGCATCTGGTCAAGCATCTCGTCCACCGTTCGGGCCTGTCCCGGCCGAATCCAGACGAATTCGATTTTGTACAGGTCGGGGTCGTTTACCTCGCGCGGCGGCAGGTCCTCGCTGCGGTAGTTCTGCAGGCTCACGTACTCGCCCTCGCCGTCCACCAGCCAGCCGGCGGGGTAGTCGAAGGCGTAGCCGGCGGTTGTGTTGGTGTAGGTCTCGGTCAGCGCCACCTCCGGCGCAACGGTGGCCACTTCGGCGCCGGTGTCGTCGATGCTGGAGATGGTCTCAATGACTTCGGGTATGCGATGAGCGACTGTGGTTGGGATGGGCGTCGCAGTTGGCGGCTGGGGGGTGTTGTGGCCGCAACTGTTCAGGAAAGTACTGATAACAACGAGTAAAGCGAGAAACGGGGTGTGGGATGCGGGATGCGAGATGCGGGATGCGAGATGCGGGATGCG
>JBHHTZ010000464.1:0-3834 GCA_046753605.1 Anaerolineae bacterium | reverse complement strand
CCCTCATCATGGCGGAACTGGCTCGGGCCTACACGTCGCGCTCCGAGCGGTACAGCGTGCGCGCGATCGGTCCGTTCACGAATCTGTGGATGCTCGGGGCGACGGTTTCCTCGTTTGTGCTCTTGATCGCGGTGCTGTATATCCCGTTCTTGCAGCCGGTATTTAACACAACCCCTCTGCATTTGGAGGCCTGGGGCGTGGTGGCTTTTCTAATGCTGATGCCGGCCATAGGGGCTGAGCTGGCCAAGTTCTGGATGCGTGGCCGGCCCCCGGGCGGCGGCGAGGGCAAGGAGTTCGTAGTGAGTCACGCAGGTTCGTAGTAAGCCACGCAGCGGAGCGGAGTGGCGTTGAGACGGCACTCCACTTCGTTGCGTGCCTTACTACGAACTTGCGTATGATGGGTGAAGAGGATATGGCACTTTCACGGGAAGAGGTATCTCACATCGCAGAACTGGCCAAGCTGGGGCTAACCAGACACGAGATGGAGCAGTATCGTGAGCAACTCTCGGCGATTCTGGACTACGCCGCGATGCTCCAGCAGTTGGACACCGCAGCCATTCCGCCAACAGCGTCAGTGCTCGATCTGCAGAACGTGATGCGCGCCGACGAAGTTCGCCCGTCGATGCCTCGGGAGGATGTGCTGGCGAATGCGCCGGATTCGGAGGCCGGCCAGTTTAGGGTGAGGGCGGTGTTGGAGTAGAGGGGAAGTACTGCGTACTACGTATTGCGTACTGCGTATAGCGAAATGTGAGGCTGACAGTATGGGAGCCGAATCGACCGCTCATGACGACGCAGCCGGCCAGCAGATACAGGTTGCGGTTACGATCAATCAAGCGGATATCAGCCAAACACTGTCCGTTGACCCATGGAGCAACTGCCCATCAGAAACAGCAAGGGAAGAAGGGCTGTTCTGCAACGAGTGTCAATTCTGGGGCGGCGAGGTAGAAGCGATCGACTGGCACGAGTTCAGTCTATGCTTGTTTGACAGTGGACATTGATCGTCCGCAGTCAATGCTGCGCTCATGCCGAATGCAAAGCATCTCCGCGAAGACGACGCAATACGCAGTACGCAGTACGTAATACGTTTTCTGGAGCGATCTCACTTGCAAGAACTACACAAACTGACTGTCCACGAAGCCCACGAACTGCTCCGCGCCGGCCACATCACGTCGGTCCAACTGACCGAGGCGTTGTTGGATCGCATCGCGGAGGTGGACAACGCAGTGAAGGCGTATCTTACGCTGACGCCGGAGCTGGCGCTGGAGCAGGCGCGGGCGGCTGACGCCCGCCGGCAGGCCTGTCCTGAGCTCAGTCGAAGGGCTGGTGAGGACAACCCTTTGTTGGGTGTGCCTGTGGCCGTGAAGGACCTGCTCATCACCGAAGGCGTCCCGACGACCGCCGGCTCGCGCATCCTGGAAGGCTTTCTCCCGCCGTACAACGGGACGGTCGTCGAGAAGTTGTACGCTGCCGGCGCCGTCCTGTTGGGCAAGACCAACCTGGACGAATTCGCTATGGGCTCATCCACTGAGAACTCGGCCTTCTGTGCGACGCGCAATCCGTGGGACCTGGATCGGGTGCCGGGCGGTTCCAGCGGCGGGAGTGCCGCCGCCATCGCGTCCGACGAGGCGATCTTCGCGCTGGGCACGGACACGGGCGGCAGCATTCGGCAGCCGGCCTCGCTGTGCGGCGTCGTCGGCCTGAAGCCGACTTACGGTCGTGTCTCACGCTATGGCGTCGTCGCCTTTGCGTCCTCGCTGGACCAGATCGGTCCCATCACCAAGACGGTGCGGGATGCGGCGTTGGTGTTGAGCGGGATCGCAGGCTATGACCCGTGCGATTCCACGTCCGTCAATCGCCCGGTGCCGGACTACACCACCGGGTTGAACGGCGACATCCAGGGGATGCGGCTGGCCGTTCCCCGCGAGTACTTCGTTGAGGGGATGGAGGCCGGCGTGGAATCGGCCGTGCGGGCGGCGCTGGACACCCTGGTGGATCTGGGAGCCGAGGTGCGCGAGGTCAGCCTGCCACACACGGAGTATGCCCTGCCGACCTACTACCTGATCGCGCCGGCTGAGGCGTCGGCGAACCTGGCGCGGTACGACGGCGTCAGGTTCGGGCTGTCGGCGCCGGCGGACGAGATGTGGGAGGGCTTCCGGCAGACCCGTGGACAGGGGTTCGGCCCCGAGGTCAAACGCCGGATCATGCTGGGAACGTATGCGCTGTCAGCCGGCTACTACGACGCCTACTACAAGAAGGCGCAGCAGGTACGCACCCTGATTCAGCAGGACTTCGACGAAGTGTTCCAGTCCTGCGACGTGGTCGTGGCCCCGACCTCTCCAACCACCGCCTTCCGACTGGGCGAAAAGCTCGACGATCCGCTGCAGATGTACCTGAGCGACATTTTCACGCTGAGCGTGAACCTGGCCGGCCTGCCGGGGGTTTCGGTTCCGTGTGGTTTCTCCAACGGGCTACCCGTGGGCGTGCAGTTCATTGGCCGGCCGTTTGAGGAGGCGACGCTGCTGCGCGTGGCCCATGCGTACGAGCAGGCGACGGAGTGGCACGGGAGGAGGCCGGCGCTGTGAGCAGCAAGGTGGATGGGCACGGCCAGCGCACTGGGTAGCACGCGAACGATGCTGCCTCGATTGGAACGCCAGGGTTGATGTGGAGGATGATACATGCCGACACCTACAGAAGTCAAACCACTCGATGATTACCGACTTTGGGTCAAGTTCTCAGACGGCGCCGAAGGTGTTGTGGATCTATCGGAGTTTGCCGGCAGGGGTGTCTTTGCGCTCTGGAACGACTATCGAGAGTTTGAACAGGTCCACATCGGGCCAGGTGGCGAGATTGCGTGGAGCGACCAGATTGATATGTGTCCCGACACAATCTATCTCAAGATCACCGACAAGAAGCCAGAAGATCTGTTTCCGAAGTTGCGAGAGTTGGCTCGGTATGCCTGAGATCAGCCGCTTTTTCGGAATTAGCATCAAGATGTTCTTCGGCGATCACCCTCCACCACACTTTCACGCCGAATATGGTGAGTACAAAGCTGTGATTGACATACACACCTTGGTCGCTATCAGTGGCTACCTGCCACCGCGTGTGCTGGGAATGGTCATCGAGTGGGCATCACTACATCGTGATGAACTACTCGATCTATGGGACAGGGCAGCCGATGGCCAGTCCCTGTATAAACTCCCGCCGCTTGAGTAGACGCTGTCTCACCGGAGCAGGTAGCTGGTGCGGCTGTAGCACTCACGTGTGAACGCTAACTTGCTCGCAACGGACGTGGCGGTTGTAGCACAAGGGTAGGCTTGCCGTGAGGGAGGCGTTGCCAACAGCATTCGCGCCGCTGGGTGACGGGTTTGACAATCCGTCACGAGCGTCAGTGTTGCTTTTGTCCTGCTGCGTTCATTGTCGGGTGCTTTTCTAACTAATCGCGTCTGGATACAATTGCAGGTATGGAGATACCAGGTCAATATCAGGTTGACTCAAATACAGATGTGGCTGGCGCGGGGGGCCTCGCAGAGCGCGTTGACCTCTACCGTGTCGATGCGTGCCGCAAGCTCGATGCCGAACAGCGGTCGAAAATGGGGCAATTTTTCACGCCTCCCCAGGTTGCTCGATTCATGGCCTCTTTATTCGGAGATGCGGTGGGAGAGGTCCGCTTGCTGGATGCGGGAGCGGGTGTGGGGACTCTGACAGCAGCATTTGTCGAAGAAGGTTGCCGGCGGGATGTACACCCGCGCAGTATATCGGTTGTGGCCTATGAGTTGGATCCCCTGTTGGCTGAGTACCTCCATTCCACGCTGATTGAATGCCGAGAGGCGTGTC
>JBHHTZ010000463.1:0-3843 GCA_046753605.1 Anaerolineae bacterium | reverse complement strand
AGCTGACCAGCAATTGCACCGGGCTCAGGTGGCTGTTCTCCCACGGGGTACCCGTCAGAGCACTGAAGGTCCTGGGGTAGCCCCGCTCCGTGCGGCACACCTGGCACGCCACCGGGTCCAGCAAGGCCTGCATCTGGGCCGGCCAGGCCTCAGGCGGCTGGACGGCACGGGACCCGCCAGCAGCATTTGCCCGACGAGCAACACTACGACTACAATATAGATCGAACGGCTGAGCATGTTGGGCTCCTTTCGCTGAGGCTTTGCCCAAAGCTTAGCCGTTCTTGTTCTCAGTTGTCAAGGTGCTTCACACAAAGGTGACGAAGAGCGTTGAACGAAAGCGCTCCCAAGATAGTATTGGCTGCGGACTCGGGACCACGCCGGCGCCCTCACCGCATAACTCCCCTCAACGCTAACCCGTTATAGTTGTTGACTTTTCGCCATACGATGATCGTACGGATGGCGAACGCTTGATAAACCCACATCTTTGCTGCACCGTTCTGTCGAGAGAGGAACTTGATGAAGCCACAACCATCACACAGCACGATCTGGGCCGCGCTTGCCCTTGGCATGATCGTGCTGGTTTCCATCGTTTTCGCTCTGAATGATGCCGCCAGGCTCGCGCTGGCGTATAGCCCGGGATCACCTCCAGTGTCGGCCGAAGATCCCGTGGTGAGTGATCAACTCCTGGTGAAGCTGCGGGACACCGCCGGCCAAGATGTCGCACGCAGTTGGTTGGACAAAAGCCCCTACCCCGTGGTGACGAGCCTGGAGGCCCTCGGCGTCTACGTCCTGAGCATCCCCCCGGAGTCCCAGCGCGACATCATGAAGGACCTGAGCACCGATCCAGCCGTCGAGTTCGTGGAGCCCAACCGCCGGCTTCCTCACCAGGATGAAACCGACGACGGTCTGATACCACTCTCGAAGGCCGGCGCTTCATTAACCCTGGCCCAGCCGAACGACCCACTCTTCTCGCCGTACCAGTGGAACCTGAACAACACCGGCCAAACCATCTGCTACGGCTCGGGCAGCACGTCCCTTGTGTGTTACAGCAGTCTGACCGCCGGCGCCGACATCGATGCGCCGGAGGCGTGGGACATCACCACCGGTGCAATGGTGCGCATCGCCGTCTTGAGCACCGGCGTCGAACTGGACCACCCGGACCTGGCCGGCAAGATCGTGGCCGGCGGCTACGACTTCGTCAACGACGACGACGATCCATCGGATGACAACTGGCGCGGCACGTTCCAGGCCGGCATCGCAGCCGCCATGACCAACAATGGCCGCGACGTGGCCGGCGTATCCTGGGGAGCCGAAATCCTGCCCATCAAGGTGCTTGACAGCGCCGGCGATGGGACCTGGACCACGGTCGCCAGCGGCATCATCCGCGCGGCCGATCTGGGTGCGCCAATCATCTACATCGGCACCGCCGGCTCCTCCTATTCCCAGACGCTGGCGGATGCAATCGCCTACGCGCAGTCGAAAGGAGCGCTGATTGTCGCCCCCGGACACCTGCCGTATCCGGCCTCGTACGATGGCGTCATTGGCGTGTCCGCCACGAACTTCTACGACCATCATACCAACTGGACGGGCTCCGGCGACCACATCGACGTCGCGGCGCCGGGCTCGCTCATTGCCTCCACCGTGTGGCGCGGCGCCGACGCCGACGGACGGGCTGTGAGCAGCAACACCCCGGCGGCTGCGGCCCACGTCGCTGGAGTGGCTGCTCTGGTCATGTCGGTACACCCGGAGTACAGCGCCGGCCAGATCGCGGACGCCATCATCAGCTCGGCGGATGATCTCGGCGAGCCCGGTTGGGACCCGAAGTTTGGCTACGGGCGCATCAATGCCTATCGAGCTGTGACCGGTGCGGCGCCGGCGGCGACCGTGCCGCCCGGCCCTCCGCCGGCCCCAACGGCCACGTTGCCAGGACCGCCTGGTACGCCCCCACCGCCGCCGGCCGGCGGCTCCACCATCTCGATCACCCCCTACGGCTCGGCCGTGGGCTGGGTCCGGCAGGCGGATCAGCAGGCCAACCACTTCGGCGATGATGACATGTACTCCGGGGTCAGCAACGGCTACGTGTATCATGGTGCGGTGCAATTTGACCTGTCGCAGATACCCATTGACGCGCGAATCACGGCTGCCAGCCTCCAATTGACGGGCCAGACCTGGGTTCCGCCAGAGGTTCCTGGCAGTGGCGACTGGTGGTTGGAGATGCTGACAACGGAGATTGACGGCGGCTGGGCCGGCCACACCTTTGCGGACATCCGCAATGCGCAGGCTCTGGCCACCATCGGGGGGCCGATGCTGGCATCGACCCTGGGGCCAGGTCGTGTAAACATCCTCGATTTCGACACCAGTACCCTCCGTTTGTTGGAAGATCGTCTTCAGACCACGCGGCGTGCTTCTTTCCGATTGAGCGGGCTAGAGGGGGTTGCCGGCACGAACCTCTTCAGTTGGGACTCCGGCTATGGTGCGGAGAGCGCCGGCGATCCCCCGGTGCTCCGAGTAACCTACACGCTGGGCGGCAGCCGGCCATCACCCACGCCACGGCCAGGACCATCGCCGACACCCACGACGTGTACCGGGACCTGGATCGAGGGTGGCGAAGAGGTGCTTGGGTGTCTGGGCAGCAATGGCCGGATTCTGGGATATGTATTCTTCGACCGCAACGAGGACGGCACACAGCAGACACTGACTGACGAATACGGCATTTCTGGTGCTGTGTTGGTGCTTCGCAATCTGGCCGGCGACATCGTCGGCACAGCCACCACGGACGGTCGAGGGCACTTTGAGTTCCTGGGGCTGCGCGCTGATGACTACACACTGGAGGAGATCAATCCCCAGGACTATCCAGGTGACACGACCCCTAACCTTGTTCGCATCTCGCCCGGCGACTTCGTTCGCTGTTGCACGGTGTCGGTTGCCTTTGGGGATGACAAGGCTTCGCCGCCGGCCCCACCCCCGCCGACGCCCACCTCCACGCCCACCTGGACGCCCGTCGAGACGCCACCGCCTTCGACGGCCGGGCAGCCGGGCTCTGGCCGGCGTATCCAGTTGCCGGCCATCGACAACATGACCCCCGACGAGACCTGGATTCAGGTGCAGAACCTGGGCAGTCTGCCCACCAAGGTGATCTTGTTCACCTGGGGTGACTACTCCGGCACCTGTCCGCCTCAGGCGCCGGGGCCGCTGAAGGTTGAGTGCTCGGGTTTGCTGGTAGGCGGCGCCGCATGGACCTTCCGTGAGACTCAACTGCCATCGGCGGCTCGCTCCGCCATCGCGTATTCTGTGCCGGCCGAGACAGCCGACGATGCCTGCGAGGATGCGTTCGACACGGCCGGCCTGCACGGGGCCTGGCGGATTTGGGAGAATCGGTGGCGGGCCGGCTTCTACGGCGTCGGCGAGCGCCTGGCAGTGGCCGTGAACCGCCGGCTGGGTCAGGACAATGGCATCACCGTCGCCAGCGCCTACACGGGCATTTCCGAGAACATGGAAGGGGTCTACGATCCCGTTTTCGGCGGTTTCATGTACTATGTCCCCGTTCTGTACAACAATCTGGAAGGGTGGAACAGCGAAATCACTGTGCAGAATTCGGGTAATGAGTGTACGAGCCTCGAGATTTGGTACAAGACGCAAGACGATTGCCTGAGATCGCAGATTTATAGCGTGGATGTATTATCGCCAGGCGAGTCCGTTCGATTGGCGCCGGACGGTCTGCCCCCTGGCCGGCGCGGGTCGGCCTGGCTTCGCGCCAGCCAGCCGCTGGGAATTGTGGTCGATCAGCAGGGGAATGACATGCTGCTCACGTCGCGGGGCGTGCCGGCCGATTCGTTCAGTGCC
>JBHHTZ010000462.1:0-3848 GCA_046753605.1 Anaerolineae bacterium | reverse complement strand
CCGAGGCGGAAGGGGCCGGCGCATATCAGGGCGATCTCGTGCCAGGAGGGGGCCGGCAGGTGGTGGATCTCGTCGAAGATGAGCAGCTTGAACTGGTTGCCCAGGGTCTCGGCGTGGGACCAGGCGCTGGGATAGGTCGTCACCGTGATCGGCTCAAGCTGCTTCTCCCCGCCGTACCAGACGCCGATGGGCGACCCGAAGGCGTTTTCCAGGCGGGCATACCACTGGTGCAGCAGGTCGAGGGTGGGCACGACCACCAGCGTGCTCACGGCGCTGTGAGCAATGGCGTGCAGGGCCAGGAAGGTCTTGCCGGCGCCGGTGGGCAGAACCACGCTCCCCCAGCGATCAGCATCCAACCAGGCCTGGAGGGCTTCAGTCTGATACGGGTGCGGCTGCCGGCTGTCGTGCAGGGTGAGGGCCAGGTTGCGCCAACGTGGGATGTTGTTCCGAATACCTTGCTGCTTGAGCCAGGGACGTACGCTGCGGTAGTGAACCGCCGGACAGCGCCATCTGGCGTTGATCCACCGGAAGGGAACCGGGGACCTGACAGAGCGCGCCACCCCCTCCAACACCAGCGTCCCGCCGACAAAGCGAGCGCGAGGCGAGTCAGACTGGGCGAGGGTATGCGTGTCATTTTGGGCCATGACGTCGGACCTGTTACTGGCTTGTGGAAGCAGGTCAAAACTGCAAGCGCCGATATTGCTCCTTGTCGATTCGAGCCTCCACCAGCACCGGCCGGCCCAGCGCCGCGGCCTCGGCCATGACGTCGCCGGCGGATGCGGAGTCATCGACGCGGCGATGGGCCAGGCCGAAGGCGCCGGCCAGCGCGTGGTAGTCCACTTCGCCGAAATCGACTCCGTAGCCCATCAACTGGCCGGCTGCCTCCTGCTTCATGCGAATCAGCGCCAGCGATGCGTCAACCAGGACGAGCACCACGACGGGTGTGCTGAGGCGGGAGAGAGTCTCCAACTCGCCGGCATACATCAGCAGGCCGCCGTCGCCGGTAACAGCCGCCACCGGCACATCCGGGCGCGCCAGCTTCATGGCTATCGCCGCCGGCAGTGCATACCCCATGGCCGACAGCCCGTTCGAGACGAAGAAGGTCTTGGGCTGGGTTGCCTCCCACATCTGCAAGATGAGTAGCTTGTGGGCGCCGACATCCACCGTCACCATCCCGTTGGCCGGCAACGCGTGTCGGAGCGCCTGGAAAACAATCTGGGGCGCGACCGTCCCGTCTGCCGACACTGGCTCAGGCGCTATGCGCGCAGCGATGCCGGCGCGGATTTCTGCGGCCCAGGTCGCGTCATCAGCCTGCCGGGCCGGCGTTAGCTCGCGCAGTATTTGGCCGAGGTCGCCATCGCAGACCAGACTGGGTCGAAATGCAGGGTCGTCGGGGAGAGCTTGGGCCAGGCTGATGACGGGCGTCTGGAAGGTCCACGGCTTGATGAAGTCGATCCCGTCCAGCCCGACCGCCAGGATCAGGTCGGCCTGGTTGAGGGCATCTCGCAGCGGCTCGTCGCCATAGGCTCCGTACGTGCCGGCGAACAGGCGATGATCTTCGGGAAAGTGTCCTTTCGCTTTGGGCGTGACAGTGACCGGCGTTCCCCACGCCTCGGCCAGCCCCAGCAGTTCGGCCTGGGCGCCGGCCTGCTCAACACCGATGCCGGCCGCGATGAAGACGCGCTCCGCCTGGGCGATGCGCTGGACTGCTTCCGCCAGGTCCGGGAGCGGATGGGGCATCTGGTTGTGGTGTGCATGAGGCTCGGACCCCGGCATCGGCACCGGCCGGCCTGCCTCAGCCGGCGACAGGTTGACGTGTACCGGTCCCCACGGCGGCGTCATGGCCAGACGCCAGACAGCCGGCAAGATTTCCGGCAGCGCGTCGCCAGTGGGTGACAGGCTGAGCTTGGTGGCCGGCCTGTAGAGAGCGTTGAGGTCGATCTCCTGGTGCGTTCGCACCGGCCGCTCGGCCGCGTCGATGTCGGCGGTGATGGCCAGGACGGGCGCACGCTCGCGGAAGCTGTTGGCGACGCCGTCGAGCAGATTGACCGCGCCAGGCCCCAGCGTGGCCATACAGACGCCAGGCCGGCCGTTGAGCTGACCGTCGGCATCGGCCATGAAGGCGGCCGCGGCTTCGTGATGCACCAGGATGTAGTTGATGTCCGCCTGCCGCAACGCCTCAATGATGCGCAGGTTGTCGCCGCCCGGCAGCCCGAAGACGCGCTGGACGCCCTGTTTCTTGAGGAAGCGGGCGATGTAGCCGGCTGCATCCAGGTCGCTGGGCAGGGGGGCGCTCAAAGGCTCGCTATCTCCTCCAGCAGCCGGCCGGCCTCGCTCTCCAGTTCCGCGATCTGGCTGCGATACCCATCAGCTTCAGCCGTGTCCTTCAAGCCATCGGCGTTGATGAGGACGTTCTGGGTCGCGCCTCGCACGGCTGCGTGGGCCAGGTGGCCGGCCGTGACTGCGTCGCTGCGGGCGTTCACATTCCCGTGTGTAGCCGCCGTGTGGGCCAGCCGCAGCACCTCGACGCCGGCCTCAGCAGTCTCCATGGGGACGCGGATGGCCCCGCGCAGGGCCTCTTGGATGGCCGACCGGCGCGCCTCCTTTTCCGCCTCTGTCTCCTTCGGCCGGCGATAGGCGGCCATCACCCGGTCGAAGGCGGCCATATCCTCTTCAGCCAGGCTCGAAAGGCGTGCCTGCAGACCGGCGGCCCGGTCGCGCACCTCGATCATTTCGGCCTCGACATCGGCGTACTTCTTGCGCCCGATGGTCAGGCCGGCCACCATGTGCACCAGCGCTGCACCCATCGCGCCGGCCACCGCCGCCGCGCTGCCACCGCCGGGCGTCGCCGTGTTGGCTGCCAGAGCATCCAGGAAAGGGTGGGGCATGATAGACGGCTCTTCCGTCAGCCGGTTTTCCAGAACTTGTTGTGCCGGGTCGAACGCCTCAAGCTGGAGGAAGAAATCGGCGCTGTCGATGAGGGCGGCCGCCGGCGTGAGTCCCACGATCTCGCTGCCCACGACCGGAACGCCGTACCGTCGGGCCTCGCGACGAATCATCTCGAAGACACGGAACAGGGGCGTCTTCTGGTAGTTCGTCATGTTCATGGAGACCTGCACGATGCCCCGCTCGGCCAGCTCAAAGCCCAGAGCCTTGACATAACGTAAGCCGCCACTGGAGTGGCGCACGGCCCGCGCGATGCGATTCGCGATCCTGATGTCGTCGGTGCCCAGGTTCACGTTGAAGGCGATGAGAGGCGGGCGTGCGCCGACGGCCGTGGCGCCGGCCCGGCCCAGCCGGCGCGGCCCGAAGTCGGGTGCGCGGTCGGGATCTGTCTGGATGGCTTCCTTGATGCCCTCGTACTCGCCCCGGCGGACAGCGGCCAGGTTCTGGCGGTCGAGCCGGGTGGCAGCAGCCTCGTAGAGGTAGACGGGAATCTCCAGTTCCTCGCCGATGCGCTGCCCCAACCGCCGCGCCATCTCGACGCAGTCGTCCATGGTGACGCCGGCGATGGGAACGAAAGGCACCACATCGGTGGCGCCCATGCGAGGGTGCTCGCCCGCGTGCTGCTCCATGTCGATCAGCTCGGCGGCACGCTGGACGGCTGCAAACGCTGCCTTCTCCACTGCCGCCGGCGGTCCCACAAAGCTGATCACCGACCGATTGTGATCGGCGTCCATCTCCACGTCGAGAAGTTTCACGCCGCCGGCTTGCCGGATAGCGCCGGCGATCTGATCGACGATCCCCTCACGGCGGCCCTCACTGAAGTTGGGCACGCATTCCACTATTTGTCGCATTTTGGATGCTCTACTGTTCCTTTCTTGGCGGTCGTGTTACTACAGCCTTCC
>JBHHTZ010000461.1:0-3880 GCA_046753605.1 Anaerolineae bacterium | reverse complement strand
GTTACTACTTTGACAATGTCACATTAACATAAAGCGTAGAACGTAGCATCCTGAGTAGCCGTAGCGGAGCGAAGGCGTATCGAAGGGTGCGGCTTATGGCAACAAATCGCGCAGACCCGCACCCTTCGATACGCGCTGCACTTCGTTTGCGCTACTCAGGGTGCTCATCCTGAGCTAGTCGAAGGGCTAGCGTTCCGAAATCTCGCTGGTTTTTCGTAGAACATTTGTCCAATGTGACATATGTGACATTGTCAAACTACTCAGGCATACGGACCCTTGCGAAGGTTCGCGAGCGAATTCGGCGCCGTTAGTGTCCTCACAAACCGAGAATCGCTCCACTGGCAGTGGCATTCATAACCTTCGCAAGGGTGGTTGAGTAGTAACTCCTGACCGAGGCGAACGGGGCACTGTTTGATCGCCGAAGGTCTCCTGACCGAGGCGAATAGGGCTCGGTCAGGGGACCTTCGGCGATCAAAGAGAATCCCAGGTCGGGGTCAACTCAATTGTTCTGTGCGCCCTGATCGATCCAATGCTGGATCATCTGGATGTGGCGCGTGGATAGCAGGCCGCTCATGGGCATGCGGTCTACACCTTCGGCTTTGTCCACCAGGGTCAGATACAGCAGGCTATGCTCGCTATCGCCTGGGATGATGATCGGCTTTGTCTGCCCGGTTTTCATCAGGCCATCGTAGCTTCGCAGGTCCAGGTCCACGTATGTTGCATACACCCCGTGGCAGGAAATGCAGGTCTCCTCGAAGATCGGGACGATGTCCCTGGCGAAACTGACCGGCCCCGGCGTGGGGGTCGGCTTCGCCTCCGCCACAACGTCGGAACTCGTTTGCGCAGTGAGGTAGTTCGCCAAATCCAGGGTGGTCTCTTCATCCAGCTTGTCAGCAAAGCCTGGCATCTCCGCGCCTTTGATGACATCCGATGGATTGCGAATCACCTGCGCCAGGAATTCGGCATCTCGGTAGGCACCCACCGCCGACAGGTCCGGGCCGTCCGTGCCGCCCACGCCGTCGATCATGTGGCACCCACCGCAGTAGCGTTGGAACAGGAAGGGTGCGTCCGGCGTGTAGTTGATCTCCACCGGGCCGCCACCTGGGGACGCCTGGGCCATCTGCTGGGCCGGCGGGCCGCCGTTGCCGTCCTGGGCAGCCAGGTAGCGCGCCAGGTCTTCAATCTGCGATTCGATCAATTCTCCCTGGAAGGACTCCATCTTCTCCGCGTCCAGACCCACAGCCTGAGGAGCCGTAATCGCCTGGAAGATCCAGTTCTTGTCGCGTACGCTGCCGATGCTCGACAGGTCCGGTCCCTTGTCGCTGCCCAGGCCGCCGATCTTGTGGCAGCTCATGCACTCGTCCTGAAACAGCTTCGGTGCGGCTGCGCTGAACTGTGTTGCCGATGTGGTGTCCTGAATGTAGGCTATGATTGCCTCTGTCTCCGACGGTAGAAGGTTGAGCTCGGGCATGACGGAGCTCTTGACCTGATGCTGTGGGTTCTCGAAGTGCTGCTGGAGCCAGTCCGTGTCCTGGGCGTGAGGCGCCGCCGCCAGGTCCGGCCCAACGCTGCCGCCGCGGCCGTTGACGCTGTGACACAGCGTACACTGGAGTTCGTGTATCAGGTGCTGCCCTTCGGCCACCAGGGGCTTCTCCGCCGATGGTGGGTTGACCAGGGGGGAGCGAGCGCCCATCACCGTCAGCCCAACGATGCCGGCCAGGACCACAACGCCGATAGAGGTTGGGATTAGTCGGTCGAGCGGGTGCCGGCGGAGTGGGTTCGAGTCGATGAACGGCAGCAGGAACAGGAGCAGAATGAATATAGTCGGGATGACGATGGCTGCTACGGCTTCCATTGAGCCCGGGAAGAACTTCAGAAACTGGAACAGGAACAGGAAGTACCACTCGGGCCGGGGGTTGTAGGAGGCGCTAGCGGGATCTGCCCGGGCCTCCAGTTCGGCGCCCTTAACGACGGCCAGGATCAGGATAGTGAGGAAGACCACCAAAGCGGCAATGGCGTCCTTGTAGACAATGAATGGGTAGAAAGGCTCGCCGGCCTTCTTCAGCCGGGCGTAGTGTTCCTTGTATGTTTCTTTGAGGGATCGGCTCATCGCACGCTGTCCTCCAAGACTGTCTCCGGCTGCGGCGATTCATACCATTCGCTGGTCTCGTCCAGCGGCAAGCTGTCTATGCGCTCCGGGGGCGCGGAAATCCCATGCCTTACCACTAAATACAGATGCGCGCCAAGGAGGACCGAGGTGCTGGCAGGCAGGAGCATCACGTGGAAGGCGAAGAATCGATTCAGTGTCATGGCCCCCAACGTTTCGCCGCCGCGCAGGGCCTTTAGCAATATGTCACCAACTAGCGGGGCCTGGCCGGCCAGGTTGGTCCCAACCATCGTGGCCCAATACGCTTTCTGGTCCCAGGGCAGAAGATAGCCCGTGAATCCGAAACCGACGGTCACCGCGAGCAGGAGAATGCCCACCGCCCAGGTGATTTCGCGCGGATACTTGTAGGCGCCCATGAAGAAGACGCGCACCATGTGCAGGAACACCAGCAGTACCATGGCGGTGGCCCCCCAGCGATGCAGGCCGCGCAGCAGCCATCCGAATGAAGCTTCGTTGTTGATATACAGGATGCTGTCGTAGGCATGATCCGGCGTCGGAACGTAGTTCATCGCCAGGAAGATGCCTGTGATGGCCTGTATGGTGAAGGCCAGCATGGTTGCGCTTCCCAGGGTGTACACCCAACTGATGCCAGCCGGCATCAGGCGGTCCAGGAGCGTTTCCTGGATGACCTTCGTGCCGGTTCGCTCGTCTATCCAATCCGCTATGCGAGTGGAAACGGTCATGGCTACGCCTCCTGTCCGCCCTCGCTGCCCTCGATGAGCTGGCCAATGAGGACTTTGTCGCCCTCTACCTTGACCTCATAGTGGTCCAGACCACGCGGCGGTGGCCCTTGAACGACCTGCCCATTGATATCGAAGGCTGCGTCGTGGCACGGGCACTTGAACAATGCCTCTTCCGCGTTCCAACTGTAAGGGCAACCAAGATGAGTGCAATGCGGATCAAAGGCCGTGAAAGACCCATCCTCGTGTTTCACCAGCCAGACGGAAGAGCGCCCGCTGGTGGTCATCCAGCCTTCCTTGCGACGCCAGGCGTACGCTTTTTCCACCGGCTCTCCGGCCTGAGCTTCGCCTGCGCTGGCAATGGGCGTCCAGGCACTCCCCCCAATGCCGCTAGACCTGCTGGAGGCCAGCCAGCGGGGCCGGCTCAGTCGATCGACCTGGGCGTATGCCTCATTGTCCTTGAGGGCCGGCGACAGGAAGTAGCCGGCGATGGGGAGCCCCAGCAAGGTGCCAATAATGCCGCCTACTGCCACAACGATTCCGTGTAGGAAGCGCCGGCGGCTCATTTCTTCGTTTTGGTTTGTCATTTCTCGTTCCTCCTCATACCCGTTGGTCCATCCGGGTAAAGTGTACCGTCGGGGGCCCGATCGGCGACATAGAGGTGTCGAATGCCCCCGGATCGCTCATATCTCTTGAACTGCCAATTCTTGCTTGACGATGCGCGCCGTGCCCTCGTTCTTGCGAAACGGTGGCTCCCAGTCAACGAACTTGGTCCAGCCATCGTAGGCCACCAGATCGCGCATCTCTTTGGGGATAATCATCATCTCCTGATGGTCTTCAGAGTGCATGAAGATCGTCAAGTCTTCCGAGCCGTCATCCTTGTAGGCCAGAATGCAGCCACGATCAGGGACACCCGTGCGCACCAGTTGCCCAAAACAGGACTCGCACGTTGGTAGCGTTGCCTCACACTTGTCACGATCGATCCAAATCTTCATTATTGGAGCCTCCTTGCAAACCCCATTCTTGTCCAGTG
>JBHHTZ010000460.1:0-3883 GCA_046753605.1 Anaerolineae bacterium | reverse complement strand
GCGCTCCCTTGATCCCCCAAGCGCAACCGAAAAACCTCGCTGCTGTCCGCCCCCACATCCGCCTGAAAGTCCACCAACACCCACTTGATGGGCTTCGTCACGTCGTCCGGCGCACCGCCCCAGCGGGCCAGCGGCGTGAACTGGGCCGGCACGGGCTGGCCGCCGGCGTCGGCGAGCTGAAGCAGCGAGACGTCGGTGACGTTGGCCGCGCGTGGCAGCGGCACGCCGGATGTCACCGGGTCGGACACGCGCGCCACGCCGGCATGGTCCGTGACCGTGAGCGCAACGTCCAGGCTGCCGGGCGGCTGGGTCGCCGTGGGTGTTGGCGTAGGACCGGTCGTCGGGGTCTGCGTGGGGGTCGGCGTCGCGGTGGCGGTGGGCTGTTCGCCGGGCAGGTTCGTCAGCAGCACGGCGCCCCGTCCGCCGGCCAGGGTCACGCTGGTCACAGGCGTGTAGTCCACGCGCCAGGCGGAAACGTCGCCATCCGACAGAACCAGGCCGCCGCCCGACGGAACCGCGCGGTAGTAGGTCCCGTCCAGGTTAAGGGTACGGGTTGTGCCCGTCGGATTGACCACCACCAGCCCGTTCGTGTAGGTGCGGCGATACAGGCCGGAAGGCGCATCCTGCCAGGCATCGACGCTGGCCGGCAAGCCATCCACAGGCGCACCGATGGGGATCGCGTACTCGGGGAACCACTCCAGCTCCAGCCCCATGTCCATGTTGATGTAGGTTTTCGCGCCCTTGACCAGGAGATAGTTGGACAGGTAGAACAACCGCGTGTCGATGTCCGAGGCGTCGTCCAGGTAGTTTTGGGCGATGATCACCTTGCCCTGCCGCTCCAGCCCCAGGATGCGGTTCATCTGGAGCTGCCAGTCGCTCAGAGCAAAGGGACTGTTGGCTCCCCACCCGGCGAAACCCTCAATCATCACCCCGTCGGCAGCGCTGTAGTCGGTGGGGTCGCGGGTCGTGACCCAGGAGCCGGCGTTGGGGATGAGCAGATAGCGGTCGCCCAACTCACCTTTCACGTAGGTCATCCAGTTCTCGATACGTGTTGCCCAGGCGTTCTCGAAATCCGAATCGATGGCCGGCAGGTTGGGCTGGAAGGTGCCGGCCCCCAGATAGTTGGGCACGCTCAGGGAGTCGGCGAAGACGCCATCGTCGTCGTTGGCGGCCAGTTGACGCAGCACTTCACCCAGCCAGTACGAACGCCAGCCGGCGTCGTCCAGGTCCATGAGATACCAGCCCCAGGTGCACTGCAACACGCGAGCGGAGCCGGCGTACGGGAAGAACCACGAGTCCCGCACAGACGCCTCACCCGGCCACTCCTGCACCCACTCATCACCCTCGATGATCCGCAAGAAGTCGCCGGTGGGATTGCAGCCGGCGTCTGTGCTCCGATAGCCCAACCCCTCCCCCAACCGGTAGTGCAAGATCAGGAAGTTCGGGTTGTAAGCCCGCAGCCGGTCCGCCTGCGCGCGGATGATCTTCTGGGAGCCGACGTAGTGCGTGGCCGCGAACTGGAACTGGGCCTCGCTCATATTCCAGGTGGCCAGTTGATCGTTCCAGACGTGGATGCCGGTGGTGGTATCGGGCAGCGGGCGGGAAGTGCCGGCCTCATCCGTGGTCGTAGCCGTCGGCGTGGTCGTAGCCGTCGGCGTGGCAGTTGGCGTGGCCGTCGGCACGACACCACACGATTCTCCCCATGCAGCAGCCACGGCCGAGACGTCGTTGACGTCCACCACGCCGTCGCCGGTAACATCGACCTCCGGCGGGAAGCCGGTTCGGTTCCACCATGCGGCCACGATCTGGACATCGACGACGTTCACCACGCCATCGGCGTTCACATCGGCGGGGCAGGCCGGCAGCAGGGTGATGACCAGGCGCGGGCGTAGGCTGGGATCGGCATACTCGCTGGAGCGGAACTGGTGGTGCAGCCAGGGGCCGGCGTCCGGCTCCAGGAGCAGGCCGTGGTTGGGAGCCGTCCCATCCACCCAGGCGCGCACGGCGGCCGTCACATCCCAGCGGTACCAGCCGTCCGGGTTGGCCGCCACGGTGACGCGATCCAGTTCTGCCGCGTCAAAGTCGCCGCCGGCGGTCGCCCAGTTCACGCCGGGGCGGGCCGTGATCCAGGTGACACCCTCGCTCCGGCCGTCGCCGAACAGGTCCCACCCCTCCCCCTCGGCCCACTCTTCGACCACGCGATGGGCCACCACGTCGTGCGGGCCATCATCGTAGCCGCTGTCGAAGGCGCGCAGCTCCAGCCAGGCCTGGTCGATCTGGGCATCCGCCGGCAGCCAACCATCCAGATCGAAGCGCACCAGGAAGCGGAACTCATCAGCATCGCCGGTCTCACCAACCTGGAGGTAATCCCAGCCGCCCAGGTTGGCGTAGCTATTGCCGCTCCAGGTGGTGATGGTCGCGTCGGTGGCGCCGGCGTAGGACGCGTTCGGTTCGACACCGTTTTGGAGAGTCAGGTATTGGGTATTGGATATTGGGTGTTGGGTTGGTGTGGCTGTGGGCGTGGGCGTCGATGTGCCAGTCGGCGTCGGGGTTGGGGTTGCCGAGGCGGTCGGCGGTGTGCTGTCGGCGGTCGGGGTTGGCGTTGCGGTCGGCGTTGGGGTGAATGTGGGCGTGCTGGTGGATGGCGGAGGGCCGCCGGCTGGCCGCAACACCAGGCGGTTGCCGGCGCCTGTCACCTGGAAGGCCGGCACTGTGACCAGGCCGTCGCCATCCGCAACCACCGTGCCGGCGGCCACCAGGCTGTCGTCGCTGACGCGGCGGTTTTCCCAGGTGAAACTGGCGCCGGGGGTGATGCTGAAAGTCTGGAGCCGGCGCGGCGTCACGTCCACCGTAGCGCTGTCGCCGCCGGTGGTGCTTTGTCCTGAGCCCGTCGAAGGGCGCAGGACGACCGCGTACTGGTCGGCGGTGTCCACGGGCGGGCCGGCGAAGTTGTTCCACGAGGACGACCACTCGATGCGGCAGTTGCGGCAGCCGGTCGAGGCGGCCGGGTCGTCGGAGTTGGAGGCGTTGCTCAGGGCCGGGAAGCTCTCGTCGCGGCGGAAGTTGAAGTCGGTCAGGGTGAAGACGTTGCTGTCAGCGACGAAACCGGGCCAGTTGTGATCGGCGTTGTCGAAGACGCCCACGAAACCGTGCCGGCCCGCTTCCAACGCCGGGTACCAGGGCGCACCCTGTGTCTCCCAGTCGATGGTGTTGTCATTGCGTCCGTGGTGATCGGCCAGGAAGGGCAACTCTGCGCCAGGGTTGTCTTGTACCCAGCTTTGCAGGTCATACCACTCCCAGATGCTCGGTCCCAGGCCTGTACTGAGCCCAGTCGAAGTATTAGTAGGCAGGTTCTGCTCAACTGTGCCCCACAGATCGGTGATGCTCCCGTCCTCCCAGGCGGCCCCGCCGGCATCCCCCGCCGTGGCGAAGTCCGTCATGCTGCTTTCGGCATAGAGGGCGGCGAAGACATCTCCGCGCCGGAGGCCGTAGTTGAGCGTGCCACTGCCGCCCATGGAGCCGCCCCACAGGTAGATCCGGTTCTCGTCTACGTTGAACTCACCTCGCACGAAGTCCAGGATGGCATCCAGGCGCTGCTGGGTGTAGTCCACGATGGGCGCAGCGTACAGCGGCTGGTCCGTGCCGGCGTTCTGGCCGAAGCCAAACCACCAGGTGTTGGTCCGGTCGTCAGGGAAGACCTGGATCACGGGCCACTGGTAGTCCGTGCCCCCCTCACCGGGGCTCGACGGCAACCGGTAGGCGCCTGTGTAGGCATGAAGCTGCATCAACAGGGGAATCGGAGCGCCGTTGGGATCATAGCCGGCGGGCACGCCCACGTAGAAGTTATAGGCATAGCCCTCGACGTTGGGATTCCAGCGGTGGT
>JBHHTZ010000459.1:0-3898 GCA_046753605.1 Anaerolineae bacterium | reverse complement strand
GTGCGGTCGCCGGGTGTCCTCACTCCGCGGGCGCTCCGTTCGGAATGACATGGGCTGGCGGGAAGGGCGAGGCGTAACGTCGAACTCGACATAGAATGACCAATCGTACCATGAAGCGCTTGCACGAGCGCCGGCTGAGAAGCGACGGGCCGTTATCCAATTATCCTCTTGAATTGCACAAACGGGCTCGGCGTTGAACACGTTTCAACATGTTTTTCATATCAGCCGTGCATTCATTCAGCCTTGGGTGTAGAAACCGAAAGGAGGGAGTCGCAACCCCCAAACAGACAGTAAGAACCAGGGAAACTCACATAGCGGCAGTCGCGCGCCTTGACATTTCAAGGCCGTGCTGCTACACTAAGAGCCAGTCCAACCGATGGAGGTGGGATGTCACGCCCGCTTCCGGGAGGTGGCATGGGAGCCGCCTCTGCGAATTATTCGGAAGGCTCTGAGAGCCAATCCGGAGGATTCGCAGCGGCGGCTTTGGTCGTTTTGACAAGAAACATCACAATACATGCAAGAAGAGGAGGTTCAATTTCAATGCCAAAGACAGCAGCAGATGTCGTAAAGATGGGAGCAGAGGTAAAGATGGTGGACCTGAGGTTCACCGACCCGTTTGGCGTGTGGCACCACTTCAGTCTGCCCGCCCGTGAGCTGACCGAAGACCTGTTCGAGGAAGGCATCGGGTTTGATGGCTCGTCGATCCGCGGGTTCCAGGAAATCCACGAGTCCGACATGATCCTGATCCCCGACCCTGAATCAGCCTTCGTGGACCCGTTTCTGGAAGTTCCGACGCTGGCCATCATCTGCGACATCCACGACCCCCTGACCCGTCAACCCTATTCGCGCGACCCGCGTTACGTGGCGAAGAAGGCAGAAGCGTATCTGAAGCAGACCGGTATCGCCGACCTGAGCTTCTGGGGACCGGAAGCCGAGTTCTTCCTGTTCGACGATGTGCGCTACGGCGGCAGCACCAACTCGTCCTTCTACTTTGTGGACAGCCGCGAGGGTTGGTGGAACAGCGGCAAAGAACTGAATCCGAACTTCGGCGGGCAGATTCCCCCCAAGCGCGGCTACTTCCCGGTCCCCCCAACCGACACCCTGCAGGACGTGCGCAGCAAGATTGTGCTGGCGCTGGAAGCAGCCGGCGTTGACGTAGAGGTCCATCACCACGAGGTTGCAACCGCCGGCCAGGCCGAAATCGACGTCCGCTTTGGCCCCCTGACCAACATCGCGGACAGCCTGATGATCTACAAATACATTGTCAAGAACGTGGCGCGGCAGCATGGCCTGACCGCCACCTTCATGCCCAAGCCGCTCTTTGAGGACAATGGCAGCGGGATGCACGTCCACCAGAGCCTGTGGAAGGGCGACACCAACGTCTTCTTCGACGAGGCCGGCTACGCCCAAATCTCGGAGACCGCCAAGTACTACATCGGCGGTTTGCTCAAGCACGCGTCGGCGCTGCTCGGACTGGCCGCACCGACCACGAACTCGTACCGCCGGCTGGTGCCGGGCTTCGAAGCGCCCGTCAACCTGGCCTACTCCCAGCGCAACCGGTCGGCCATCTGCCGCATTCCAGTCTATTCGGCCAGCCCGAAGGCCAAGCGCGTCGAGTTTCGCGCTCCTGACCCCAGTTGCAACCCCTATCTCTGTTTCGCTGCGCTGCTCATGGCCGGCCTGGACGGGGTTCAGAACCGCATCGATCCCGGCGAGCCCATGGACAAGGACCTGTACGAGCTGCCGCCCGAAGAACTGGCGCTCATTGAGCAAGTACCCGGTTCGCTCGGCGAGGTCCTCGACGTCCTGGAGGCTGACTACGAATTCCTGCTCAAGGGCGACGTATTCACCCCGGACCTGCTGGAAACCTACATCGCCTACAAGCGTGAGAACGAGATAGACCCCGTGCGGATGCGACCGCACCCCCACGAGTTCACGCTGTACTACGACGCCTAAGCGCGCTCGTAACAGGTGCCGGTCACTTACCTGAAGTGACCGGCACCTTTCAACGTCCAGCCAGATTAGTTCGAGTTGGCGCCGATGTCGTACGTATGCCAACCGCCGGGGCCTTGCTCCACACGCAGCGCGAACGGCGTGGAGTCCCCCGCTGCCATCTCCTCAGCGACCACCTGGCTCTCAGCCACCAGAATCTGCCCCTCAGTGTCGTACAGAGCCACGAACACAGCCACCTCGGTCCTCGTCTCGCCCGATTCGTTTGTGACCTCTCCCTGGAAGATGGCCGGCATCGCGCCGGCCGCTGGCGCAGAGACATCCACGACCAGACCCGCCGGCTCGAGGGCTTGCGACGGTTGTGAGATCACACCCAGCGAAAAGTGGTCGTATGCCAGCGGCCCTGAAGCAGTCCGAATCTTGAATGGCGACGTACCGCCGGCTGGGAGTTGCAGCCGGAACACCTGGCCGGCCATGGCGTTGACCACGCGCCCCTCGGCATCGTAGAACGTAGCCACAACACGCACATCCTGCGCCGGCTCCCCGCCATCGTTCCGGGCCTCGCCCACCACATTCAACCACTCCACCGGAATTCCCAGGACAGAGCGCGTCTCAAGATATGCTCGCTGCGTGGTCAGGTGAATCTGGTCCTGCCAGGTCCCATCGGCCGGCGCGTACGTGACCCCGACGAAGCGCGACGTGTCCACGTCAGGAATCTGGCCGGAGCTGATGTTCAGATGGAAAGGCGTACGCTCGCCCGGCGCCAAAACCCCGAGGCGACCGTGCAGGCTCTGGACCAGGCCGGCGTTTGTCACCTCACCATCGTTGTCGTAGAAGGCAGCGAACGCCCGAACCGCGCGGATCGGTCCCGACGTCGTATTCTCCACCTCGCCGTAGATGTCGAGCCACTGAGTGACGCCAATGACGTCACCGTTTTCGTCGCGGAGCGTGCCGGACCCTCGCGCGATATGTCCCACCTGGACAGGCAGACTCACCGGCGCCGGCCTGTCCGCCGGGCGATAGGCCACCTGCCAGCGCAGCCGCGCGTAGTCCCGGGGGCCGTAACGCAGCACGGCCCGCAGCGGGCGCTTCTGTCCCACACCGATGACGTCCTCGTACAGGCTGCTGGCCCCACGACCCGAATCCACCACGTTCAGGACGTCGCCGAACGCATCATACAGCGTGACAACGGCGCGCACGCCGGCCATGTCCACATCGGTACCGTTCACGACCTCGCCCAGGAAATACTGCCAGCCCGAGCTCTCGTCCACGTAGGTGTTTGTGGCCGACGGCGTCACCTGCGGCAGCGGCCCCTCGGACGTAGGCTCGTAGTCCAGGTACAGGCTGTGCGAGGCGTAGCCGGCGGGGACCGACAGCATGATCCGAAAAGGCGTGAGTTCACCCGGCCCGAGTATCGTCTGATAGGCCGGCTCGGTGGCGTGCTCAATAAGCTCCCCATCGTCGTCCAGCAGGGCCGCGATGACACCGAGGTCGCGCACGGTGGCCGGGCCGGCGTTCCCCACTTCGCCGACGATGAAGAGGAAAGTCTCTGCCCCGATGGTCTGCGTGAAACTGGACGACGAAACGATGCGCACATCAGCCGGCGACGGAGTCACGGGCGTTGTGGGGGTAGGCGGGGCCGGCCAGGAGCCGGGGGAGACGTCTCTGGCCACAAACGGCAGGAACGCACGCGGTTCCTGCTGTGCGCCGGCGGGGAACAACAGCAGCAGCGCGATCAGACCGGTGGTGATGAATGTAGGCAGGACAATTCGTTTCATACGGGCAGGGTTTGGCCGACATTACTTGGTCGTCAGTTCACAAGCGCCCAGTGAAGCTTTGTCACGAACTGACAATGGATCAACAACTTCACACGGATGGAAAGAAACACGGATAGTTACTACTCAGCCTGCTCGGCCCCTCGGGCTGAGCCTCGGGACGAAGCCTGGAT